>CAZTPK010000063.1:0-8377 GCA_964614765.1 uncultured Gammaproteobacteria bacterium | reverse complement strand
GGCTGTAGCGGTGCGGCGTACCCAGCGTGACCACGCGGCCGGGCCGCGGCTGCGGGAAGGCCGCGAAGAAGTGGCGCAGCACCAGTCCACCGAGACTGTGGCCGACGAAATGCACGACGGAGGCATCGATGTCGTCGGCCAGGCGCTTCAATGCACAGGCATTGTCGCGCGGCGATTGTTCCAGCGTGGGATAGGAGAAGGTCCGTGTCGCGAATCCGGCATGACGCAGCTGTGCGGCCATCGGCAGCATCGCCGCCCCGTGCAGGAACAGCCCGTGGACGAGCACGACGCATTGCTGGGTTCCGGGAGTCATCGATCCCTCTAAAGCCGGTCTACCCGGCGCCAACGGGTGGGCAGGGGGCGCGCGCCGGGACTAAACTCAGACGAGTCAACTCCGTAGTCGATCGACGCCGGTCCCGCCCCATGGACACGCCCGCCATTATAGATGTCGAGGCCTCCGGCCTTGGCCCCGGCAGCTACCCGATAGAGGTCGGATGCGTGCTCCCGTGCGGGACGCCGTTCTGCTCGCTGATCCACCCGGAGCCGGATTGGCATCGCTGGGACACGGATGCCGAGCGCGCGCACGGCATCCGCCGCGAGGCGCTGTACATGTACGGCCGCAAGCCCGCGGAGGTCGCGCGGCGGCTCAACGAGGTCCTGCGCGGGCGGACCGTCTACTGCGATGCCTGGAGCGAGGAGGGCGGCTGGCTCACGGTGCTGTTCGACAGCGCGCGCTCGAAGAGGCGCTTCCGCGTGAAACCCCTGCGGGCGCTGCTCTCCGGGGATCAGGCCGCGATCTGGGATCCGGTGAAGGAGAGGGTGACCAGGGAGCTCGCCAGCAGCCGGCACCGCGCCAGCCTGGAGGCGCGCGTGCTGCAGATGACCTACGTGCGCACGCTGGAGATCACGCGCTCGCCGCTGAGGGGCGCGGCGATAGGGCCGCCGCGGCTGTCCTGAAGCGTTCCCCCCGCGCGGGATCAGGCGTCGCCGGCCCCGAGCACCTGCTTCTTGCGGGTCATCGCGAACTCCAGCATGCGCTGGATCGGCACCACGGCCCGCGCGCGGATGTCCTCGTCGACGAAGACCTCGCCGCTGCCGGTGGCGAGCGCGTGCTCGAGCTTGCGCAGGCCGTTCATCGCCATCCACGGGCAATGCGCGCAGGAGCGGCAGGTCGCGCCGCGACCCGCCGTCGGCGCCTCGATGAACTCCTTTCCGGGCGCCGCCTCCTGCATCTTGTGGAAGATGCCGTTGTCGGTGGCGACGATGAATCGCCGGGCCTCCAGCGATTTCGCCGCCTTGATGAGCTGCGTCGTCGATCCGACCACGTCGGCCTGGCGTATCACCGCCTCGGGCGACTCCGGATGCACCAGGACCTTCGCGTCCGGGTACCGCCGGCGCATGTCCTCGAGCTCCAGGCCCTTGAACTCCTCGTGCACGATGCAGGAGCCGTTCCAGAGGATCATGTCGGCGCCGGTCTGGCGCTGGATGAAGTCGCCGAGGTACCTGTCGGGCGCCCAGAGGATCTTCTCGCCGCGATCGTGCAGGTATTTCACGATGTCCACGGCCACGCTGGAGGTCACCATCCAGTCCGCGCGCGCCTTCACCGCCGCGCTGGTGTTGGCGTAGACCACGACGGTGCGATCGGGATGCTGGTCGCAGAATTCCGCGAACTCCCTGGGCGGGCAGCCCAGGTCCAGCGAGCACTCGGCCTGCAGCTCCGGCATCAGCACGCGCTTCTCCGGGTTGAGGATCTTGGCCGTCTCGCCCATGAAACGCACGCCCGCGACCACCAGTGTCGTGGCCTCGTGCTGGTGTCCGAAGCGCGCCATGTCCAGCGAATCGGAGACGTAGCCGCCGGTCTCCTCGGCCAGCAGCTGGATGTCGGCGTCGGTGTAGTAGTGCGCGATGAGCACCGCATCCTTCTCGCGCAGCAGATCCTTGATGCGGGCGCGGAGGCGCTCGCGCTCCTGCGGTTCCAGCGACTCGGAGATGGTCGGCGGCACCTCGAACTTCGGCGTGCTGGGGATGATGATCGTCGGGATGCTGCTCATCGTCGGCTTCCGGGGTGTCCTGGGCTTCTCTGGGGGAGGAACTCGGCGGGCGTCGGTATCAGCCGGCCTTCGGCCGACGCGCGGTCCGCCGCGGCGGGCTGGCCCTGGCGGATTGGAACAGCTGCTCGCGGCGGCGGCCGTCGCGAGCATATTCGCCGGTCGGCCGCAGCCAGTCCAGCGCCTGGATCACGCGGCGGAAGTCCTCGCGCGCGATGCGCTTGTTCAATACGGCCTCGTAGACGCCCTGAAGTTCCGCCAGCGTGAAGCGCGGCGGCAGGAACCGGAGCGCGGCATCCGATTGCATGATCCGCGCGGTGAGGTGGCGAACCGCCAGCGGCAGCAGGTCGGCGTGATCGAAGGCGAGCGGCGGCGGCGGGCGCGGGTCGAACCAGCCGACGTCGCCGGCGTCGTCGCCGGCGACCGGGTTCACCCCGTCCGGACGCACCAGCCCCATGTAAAGAATGGAGATGTTGCGCTCGCGCGGGTCGCGCCCCGGCGTGCCGGCAGCGTGGAACTGCTCGAGCTCCACGCCGCTCACCCCGGTCTCCTCCTCGAGCTCGCGCAGCGCGCAGTCCAGCAGGTCCTCCTCGTAGTCGAGGAAGCCGCCGGGAAACGCCCAGCGGCCCGCGTAAGGCTCGTGCCGGCGCTGGACGAGCAGGACCTCGAGCCTGCCGTCGCGGACGGTGAACAGCACTGCATCGGTCGTGACCGCCGGGTGCGGATACTCGTATACGTACGGCATGACCCGATTATAGGGATCGGCGCGGCAATCCGGCACCGGCAGAGGGCCGCGCCCCGCTACAGGAGCACGTGCGTGCCGAGCTCGACGACGCGGTTAGGCGGCAGCTTGAAGTAGTTCGCGGCGCCCTCGGACTGACGCGTCATCCAGGCGAACAGCGCGCAGCGCCAGCCGGAGAGCGCGCCCGGACCATCCGTCACGGTCGAGCGGGCGACGAAATAGCTCGTCGTCATCGGGTCGAGCTCCAGCCCGAAATCCCCGGCGCGCCCCAGCGCCTCCGGCACGTCCGGTTCTTCGCGGAACCCGTAGTGAACGGCGGCGCGGTAGAGCCCGGGGGCCAGCTCGGAGATGCGCAGTCGTCTGGCAGGGTCGACGCGCGGCACGTCCTCGTTCACCACGTGCAGGAATATGGTGCGCTCGTGCAGCACCTTGTAGTGCTTGAGGTTGTGGAACAGCGCCGCCGGCACCCGCCCCGGGTCCGAGGTGAGGTATACCGCCGTGCCCGGCACGTGCTGCACGTCAGGCTGCGGGCCGGCGACGAACGCCTCCACGGCGATATCCATGGCCTGGCGCTGTTCTGCCAAGAGGTTGCTGCCGCGCTTCCACGTCGTCAGCATCACGAAGATGCCGATGCCGAGCGCCAGCGGCAGCCACCCGCCGTGGAGGAACTTGGTCAGGTTGGAGCCGAAGAACAGGACCTCGAGCGCGCCGAAGACGATGAGGGCGGCGAGCAGCGTGGCGCGCATGCGTCCGCGGGTGTGCAGGGCGACGGTGGCGGCCAGCAGCGTGGTGATGATCATCGTGCCGGAGACCGCGATGCCGTAGGCCGCGGCCAGGGCGCTCGATGAGCCGAACTCGAGCACCAGCACGACGACGGCGACGAGCATCAGCCAGTTCACGCTCGGGATGTAGATCTGCCCTCTCGCCGTGTCCGAGGTATGCAGGATCCGCACGCGCGGCAGGTAGCCGAGCCGCGAGGCCTGCAAGGTCAGCGAATAGGCGCCCGAGATCGTGGCCTGCGAGGCGATGACGGTCGCGGCCGTGGCCAGCAGCACAAGCGGCAGCTGCAGCCACTCCGGCGCCAGCAGGTAGAACGGATTCTTGACCAGTTCGGGCGATCGCATTACCAGGGCGCCCTGGCCGAAATAGTTGAGCAGGAGGGCCGGACATACCAGCCCGTACCAGGCCAGCCGCACCGGCCTGGGACCGAAGTGCCCCATGTCGGCGTAGAGCGCCTCCCCGCCGGTGAGCGCCAGGAACACGGCGCTCAGCAGCAGGAAGGCGGCCACCGGCTCCTGCGTCGCGAAGCGCAGCGCGTGCAGCGGGTCGAGTGCCGCCAGCACGGCCGGCGTGTGCGCGACGCTGATCGCTCCGAGGACGGCGAGCGTGAGAAACCAGAGGATCGTGATCGGACCGAAGTAACGGCCGACGCTGGCGGTGCCGCGGCGCTGGACCACGAACAGCGCGACGATAATCGCGATGGTGATCGGTATGACGAGGTGCTCGAACGCCGGCGTGGCGACGCTCAGTCCTTCGATCGCGGAGAGCACCGATATCGCGGGCGTGATGATCGCGTCACCGTAGAACAGCGCCGCCGCGAACACCCCGCCGGCGATCACGAACGTCGGCCAGCCCGGCTTCTCGCGCACCACGCGGTGCGCCAGCGCCGTCAGCGCCAGCACACCACCCTCGCCGTCGTTGTCGAAACGGAGCACGATCCAGACGTACTTCAGCGATATGACCAGCATCACCGCCCAGAACAGCGCCGACAGAGTGGCCAGCACGTGGGCGTGGGTGACCGCGAGTCCGTGGGCGCCGGCGAAGGCCTCCTTGAACGCGTACAGCGGGCTGGTCCCGATGTCGCCGTAGACCACTCCCAGCGCAGCGAGGGTGAGAGCCGCGATGGAGTCGCCTGGAGTCGCGTGCAATTGCTTCATGGTTCGTTCCGTTCGCAGTGAGGAAATCGTCGGCAACGCCGTGCTAGATGAGGAAGCGGTAGCCCACGCCGATCTCGGTGAGGAAGTGGCGGGGCTGCGTCGGGTCGACCTCGAGCTTCTGGCGCAGGTGGCCGACATAGACCCGCAGGTAGTGGCTGCTCTCCACTGCGTTCGGTCCCCATACCTGATTGAGCAGGAATCGGTGGGTGAGCACCTTGCCGGCGTTGGCGATGAAGATGCCGAGGAGGCGGTACTCGATCGGCGTCAGATGCACGGGTGCGCCCCGGCGTTCGACGGTGCGCAGCGCCAGGTCCACGCGCACGTCGCCGAAGGCGACCTGCGCACTCGCCTCCGCGCCCAGTCGGGTGCGCCTTCGCAGCTGCGCGCGAACGCGCGCCAGCAATTCGCCGACCCCGAACGGCTTGGTGAGGTAGTCGTCGGCGCCGGCGTCGAGGGCCACGACCTTTTCCGGCTCGGTGGAGCGCGCCGACAGCACGATGACGGGGATGTCGGACCAGCCGCGCAGATCGCGGATGACCTCGACGCCATCGCGATCCGGCAGCCCCAGATCGACGATGACCAGATCGGGATGGCGGGTGGCGAGCTCCCTCAGGCCGTGTTCCGCGTCGGCGGCCTCGACCACGCGGAGTCCCTCCTCCTCCAGCGCCGTGCGCACGAAACGGCGGATGGTGGCCTCGTCCTCGATGACGACGGCGACAGGCGCGGGCTGGCCGTTCATTCTGCCGACCCGACCGCCGACATCGAGGGGTCCTCGTCGACGGCGGGCGGCTCGCCGATCGGCAGCGTGAATTCGAAGCGCGCCCCCGTCGCCCGACTGACGAGACGCAACACTCCGCCATGCGCCTCGCCGATGCTGCGGCAGATCGACAGGCCCAGGCCGGCGCCGGTCTCCGCGGCCTCCGGCACGGCGCGCTCGAAGACGTCGAAGATCCGCGCGGCGTCGGCGGCGGCCACACCGCGCCCGGCGTCCGTCACGGCCACCGAGACGTACTCGCCGCTCCTGACCGCCTCGATGGTGATCGGAGAGCCGGGCGGGGAGTACTTCGAGGCGTTGTCGAGCAGGTTGCAGAACACCCGTTCCATCAGCACCGCGTCGATGTTCACGAGCGGGAGATCCGCGGCCAGATGGACGCGCACTTCGTGCGAGACCAGCCGCGCGCGCAGCTGCTCGATGCTGGCGTCGATCACTTCCTCCAGCGGTTGCCACTCGCGTCGCAGCGTCACGCGGCCGGTCTGCAGCCGGGCCAGGTCGAGCAGGTTGCCGACCAGCGTCGAGAGCCGCAGCGCCTGATCGCGGATCGTCTCGGCGGTGGCCCGCGCGGCGGCGCTGAGCGCGTTGCTCGGGAGCGTGAGCGTATCGGCCAGTCCCACCAGCGCCGTCAGCGGGGTGCGCAGATCGTGGGAGACCGCCGCCAGCAGCGAGTGACGCAGGCGCTCGCTGTTCATCTGCAGTTGCGTGCGCTGCGCGACCTCGACGTAATGCAGGCGCTCCACCGCGATGGCGCCGAGGGAGGCCAGCGCCTCGAGCTGCCCGCGGTCCGCCGGTGCAACATGTCCCCGTACCGCCAGCACGCCGCGCATCTGCATCGGCGCGCGCAGCGGCAGGAAGTGCACGCTCGGTTCGGATCCGGACAGCCCGCCCAGGTCGACCCCACGGCTGCCCGCGCCGCCGGCGCGAAATACCGCGCTGACGGCCTGCGCATCGATCCATGCCGGCAGGCGCGCAGGGCCGTCGGCGACCTCCCGGGCATTGCGCAAGGACCCGTCCTCCGCGGGCAGCAGCAGCACCGCCTCGGCATTCAGCAGCGTGCGCGCGGCGCGCGCGATCGACTCCGCGGTCTGCGCGGCGGACAATGCGCCGGCCAGCTCGCGGGCGGTTTCATACAGGATGCGGGCTTCACGTTCGCGTTGCGCCGTGAGGTGCACCTGCCGCCTCATGCCGGAGGTGAGCGAGGCGGTGATGAGGGCGACGGCCAGCATGACCGCGAAGGTGAGCAGGTATTGCACGTCGCTGACCGCCAGGGACCACCTCGGTGGCACGAACATCACGTCGAACAGGGCGACGCTGAGAAACGCCGCGAGCACCGCCGGTCCGCGGCCGGCGTATACCGCCAGCAGCACGACCGTGAGCAGGAACAGCATGACGATGTTCGCGAGCTCGACATGCCGCGCCAGCGGATAGCAGAGCAGGGCGGTCAGCGCGCAGGCGGCGACGGCCGCCAGGTATGGCCAGCGCGCGGCGCGGCCGCCGGCGGTCGGCGGCGTGATGCGTGTAGCCGGTTCAGTGGATGCGGACATGACGGCGATCTCCTGCGCGCATGCCCAGGAGCGTACATGGGCAGCCGCAAACGGCGCGTCAATTCTGCGCCTGCCGATGTAAAAATGGCGTAAAGAAGAAACAGCGGACTCGCGCCCTGCATGCGTGGAGGCATGCGGGACGTACGGCGGGGATGCAGAGCGGGCTCAGCCCCTGGCCGTCTCGCCGACGGGCTTGCGCAGCCTGATGTGCAGCTCGCGCAGCGCCTGCTCGCTCGCCTCGGAGGGGGCGCTGGTGAGCGGGCAGGCCGCGGTCTGCGTCTTCGGGAAGGCGATGACGTCGCGGATGGAGCCAGCGCCGGCCATCAGCATGACGATGCGATCCAGACCGAAGGCGATGCCGCCGTGCGGCGGGCAGCCATAGCGGAAGGCCTCGAGCAGGAAGCCGAACTTCTCCTGCTGCGCCGCCTCGTCGATGCCGAGCAGCCTGAACACGGTCTGCTGCAGCCGCTGGTTGTGGATGCGCACCGAGCCGCCGCCGATCTCCGAGCCGTTCAGCACCATGTCGTAGGCCTTGGCGATCGCCGCGCCCGGAGACTCCGCCAGCGCCGCCGGGTCGAGGTTCTTCGGCGAGGTGAACGGGTGGTGCATGGCGTCCCAGCGCTCCTCCTCCTCGTTCCACTCGAACATCGGAAAGTCCACCACCCACAGCGGCTTCCAGCCGTGCTCGATGAGGCCCAGATCGTGGCCGAGCTTCACGCGCAGGTTGCCGAGCGCGTCGTTGACGACCTTGGCCCTGTCGGCGCCGAAGAAGATGAGATCGCCGTTCTCCGCGCCGGTGCGCTCCAGCAGTTCCTTCAGCACCAGGCTGGACATGAACTTCACGATCGGGGACTGCAGCCCCTCGGGCAGGTTGGTCCTGTCGTTCACCTTGACGTAGGCGAGACCCTTGGCGCCGTAATTGCCGACGTAGGCGGTGTAGTCGTCGATCTGCTTGCGCGACATCTCCCCGCCCCTGGGCACGCGCAGGGCCGCGACCCGGTGACCGGGCGTGGTGGCCGCCGCCGCGAAGACCTTGAGGGCCGTGCCCTGCATCAGGTCGGCGACCTCGACCAGCTCCAGCGGCACGCGCAGGTCGGGACGATCGGTGCCGTAGCGCGCGACCGCCTCGGCATGGCTCATGCGCGGGAAGGGGTCCGGCAGCGCCACCTCGATCGCCTCGCGGAACAGCGTGCGGATGAGGTCCTCCATCAGCGCCGTGATCTGCGGCACGTCGAGGAAGCTCGTCTCGATGTCCAGCTGCGTGAACTCCGGCTGCCGGTCGGCGCGCAGGTCCTCGTCGCGGAAGCAGCGCGCGATCTGGTAGTAGCGGT
>CAZTPK010000062.1:0-8412 GCA_964614765.1 uncultured Gammaproteobacteria bacterium | reverse complement strand
GCTGGCCGCCAAGCCGGTCATGGAAGGCAAGGGCGTGCTGTTCAAGAAGTTCGCCAACATCGACGTCTTCGACCTGGAGATCGCGGAGCGGGATCCGGATCGCCTGGTCGAGATCATCGCGGCGCTGGAGCCGACCTTCGGCGGCATCAATCTCGAGGACATCCGCGCGCCGGAGTGCTTCTACATCGAGCGCAAGCTGCGTGAACGCATGCGGATCCCGGTGTTCCACGACGACCAGCACGGCACTGCCGTGGTTGTGGGTGCGGCAGTGCTCAACGGACTGCTGCTGCTCGGCAAGGACATCCGATCCATCAAGCTCGTGACTTCCGGCGCCGGGGCCGCGGCGCTCGCCTGCCTGGACCTGCTGGTGGTGCTCGGCGTGCCGGTGGAGAACATCTGGGTCACGGACATCCACGGGGTGGTGCACGCCGACCGCACCGAGGAGATGGACGAGATCAAGCGCCGCTATGCGCAGAAGACCGACGCGCGCACCCTCGCGGAGGTCATCGATGGCGCCGACGTCTTCCTCGGCCTTTCCGCGGGCGGGGTGCTGAAGCCGGCGATGGTCGCGAGGATGGGACCGCGACCCCTCATCCTGGCGCTGGCCAACCCGATCCCGGAGATCCTGCCGCAGGAGGTCAAGGCGGTGCGCGACGATGCCGTGGTATGCACCGGGCGTTCGGACTACCCCAACCAGGTCAACAACGTGCTGTGCTTCCCCTTCATCTTCCGCGGCGCTCTCGACATCGGCGCCACCAGCATCACGCGCGAGATGCGGCTGGCGGCGGTGAAGGCCATCGCCGAGCTGGCGCGCGCCGAACGGCCCGACGACGTGTCCTCGGCCTACGGCGAGACGGTCGCCGGATTCGGCCCGGAGTATCTCATCCCCAAGCCCTTCGACCCGCGGCTCATCGTCCGGATCGCCCCGGCGGTGGCGAAGGCCGGCATGGACTCCGGCGTGGCGCAGCGCCCGATCGAGGACATGCGCGCCTACGAGGAGAGCCTCACCGCCTTCGTCTATCACTCCGGGCTCATCATGAAGCAGGTGTTCGCGCAGGCGAAATCGGCGCCGAAGCGGATCGTGTTCGCCGAGGGCGAGGACGAGCGCGTCCTGCGTGCCGTGCAGGTGGTGGTGGACGAGGGCCTCGCGCGGCCCATCCTGGTCGGCCGCCGGCCGATGATCGAGGCGGCGCTGGAGCGGTGCCGGCTGCGGCTGGACCTGGGCCGGGACGTGGAGATCCTCACGCCGGAGGCCAATCCTCGCTTCCAGGACTACTGGCAGACCTACTACCACGAGATGAAGCGCAAGGGTGTGTCGGTGGAGTACGCGCAGCGCGAGGTGCAGCGGCGCACCACGCTGAACGGCGCGCTGGCCGTGAGGCTGGGCGACGCCGACGGCATGGTCTGCGGGCTCTTCGGCCGCGCCGAGATCCACCAGTTCTTCGTCTCCAACGTCATCGGCTGCGCCCCCGGGGTGGGCAGCCTCTACGCGCTGAACATCCTCATGCTGCCGGGGCGCACGGTGTTCATCGGCGACACCTACTTCAATTACGACCCCACCGCGGCCCAGCTCGTGGAGATGGTGCGCCTGGCCGGCGAGACCATCCGGCGTTTCGGGCTCACGCCCAAGGTGGCGCTGGTGTCGCACTCCTCCTTCGGCACCGAGGACTCGCCGTCCTCGCGCAAGATGCGCGAGGTGCTGGCCCACCTGAGCGCCGAGATGCCGGATCTGGAGGTCGACGGCGAGATGCATTCCGACGCCGCGCTCGACGAGCGCATCCGCCAGCAGGTGTTCCCGGACTCGCGGCTGAAAGGGCAGGCGAACTTCCTGGTGATGCCGAACCTCGACGCGGCCAACATCACCTTCAATGCCCTGAAGGTCGCCGCCGGCGGCAACCTGACGGTCGGACCGATACTGCTGGGCGCCGCGCGGCCGGTGCACATCCTGACACCGACGGCGACCGTGCGCCGGGTCGTCAACATGGCCGCGCTGACGGTGGTCGAGGCGGGTGTGAAGTGACCCGCGCGCCGAGCTGGCCGATGACGCCGGCGGCATGCAGTGGCATCAGTACGCGCGGCGGTAGAACCAGCGCTTGGCGGCTTCGGCGGCGGCGACGTACAGCACGGTGATGGCCGCGAGCGCGAGGATCACGCCGGCGGGCAGGGGCACGAAGCCGAGCAGGTTGGCGTAGGGCAGGTAGGGGATCGCGACGGCCAGCGCGATGAGCAGCACGGTGGAGGCCAGGAGCACCGTACCGGGCCGGCTGCGGAAGAACGGCCGGCGCGTGCGCACCACCAGCGCGATCACCAGTTCCGTCAGCAGCGACTCCACGAACCAGCCGGTGCGGAACTGCTCCACGGTCGCGTGAAACACCCACAGCAGCGCCCCGAAGGTGAGGAAATCGAACAGCGAGCTCAGCGCGCCGAACTCGACCATGAACCGGCCGATGAAGTTCATGTCCCAGCGCCGCGGCCGATCCACCAGCTCCGGATCCACGCTGTCGTCGGCGATGCCCACGGCGGGAATGTCGGAGAGGAAGTTGTTCAGCAGTATCTGACCGGCGAGCAGCGGCAGGAAGGGCAGGACCAGCGACGCGGCGGCCATGCTCAGCATGTTGCCCAGGTTGGCGCTGGTGGTCGTGAGCACGTATTTGAGCGTGTTCGCGAACGTCCTGCGTCCTTCCTCGATGCCGCGCCGTATCACCTCGAGATCGCGCTCGAGCAGCACGAAGTCGGCCGCCTCGCGCGCGACGTCGGCCGCCTGGTCGACCGAGAGACTGGTGTCCGCCGCGTGCATGGCGGGCGCGTCGTTGACGCCGTCGCCGAGGAATCCGACGACGTGCCCCATCTTGCGCAGCGAGAGGATGATGCGCTCCTTCTGGTTCGGATCGACCTCCACGAACAGGTCCGTGCGCTCGGCCTCGCGCCAGAGCGCCTCGTCGTGAAGTTCGTCCAGCTCGCGGCCCGTGAGCACGCGCTCGGCGCGCAGCCCGACCAGTGCGCACAGGTGCAGCGCCACCGCCTTGGTATCGCCGGTGATGAGCTTGATGGCCACCCCCAGTCGACCAAGCCCGGCGATCGCCTCGCGCGCCCCCGCCTTGGGTCGATCGAGGAAGGTGAGGAAGCCCGCCAGGCAGAGATCGTGTTCGTCCTGCTTCGTGTAGTCGGGCTGCGGCGGAAGCTCGCGCGTGGCCACGGCGAGCACGCGTATGCCGTCGCGGGCCCACGCGTCGTGGCGTGCCTCGAGGCTCCTGAGCAGGGCATCATCGATCGCCGCACCGCCAGCGACATGCGTGCAGGACTCCAAAACCTGTCGGAAGGCTCCCTTGGTGATGAGTAACGCGTGCTCCCCCCGCTGCACGACCACGCTGACGCGTTTGCGTACGAAGTCGAACGGGATCTCGTCGAGCTTGCCGATCCCGTCGAGATCCGGCTTGCGCGTCTCCAGGATGGCGTCATCGAGCGGATTGCGCAGGCCCGAGGAAAGCGCGGCGTTGACGGCGGCCAGCTCGAGGACGGCCGGCGCGGCGACGCCCGAGGGATCGCGGCAGCCCTCGAGCTTGACCACGCCCTCGGTGAGCGTTCCGGTCTTGTCGGTGCACAACACGTCCATGCTCCCCAGGTTCTCGATGGCGTTCAGGTGACGGACCAGCACGCCGTGGCGCGCCATCATCGACGCGCCGCGTGAGAGATTCACGCGCAGTATGGCCGGCAGGAGCTCCGGGCTCAGGCCGACGGCCAGCGCGATCGCGAACAGCAGCGTGTCGATCGGCGGACGGCCCTGCAGAACGTGCGCGACGAAGACCAGCAGCACCATGACCAGCATCGCGCTGGTCAACAGGTATCCGAACCTCTGCAGCCCCCTGTCGAACTCGGTCTCCGGCGGACGCAGCTCCAGGCGGTGCGCGATCCGGGCGAACTCGGTCGCGGCGCCGGTGGCGACCACCAGGCAGCGCGCGGTGCCGCTCATGACGTTAGAGCCGAGGTACAGACAATTGCGGCGCCTGGCGAGCGGCGTGTCGGCCGCGACCTCGCCCGCGGCCTTGCGCACCGGGAAGCTCTCACCGGTCAGCATCGCCTCGCTGACGTAACAGTCGGTGGCCTCGATCACCACGGAATCGGCGGGCACGAGACTGCCGGCGCTCAGCATCACGATGTCGCCGGGGACGACCTTTTCGAGCGGGATCCGATGCGGGGTTCCGTCGCGCAACACGCTGGCGTGCGTCCGCACGCGCGCGCGCAGCGCCGCGGCGGCGGACGCCGCGCCATACTCCCGCGCATATCCGATGCCGACCGTCGCCGCGACGATCGCCAGCACGATCACCGCGTCGGTCCACGCCGCGGTGAGGATGGCGACGGTGGCCGCGAAGAGAAGGATGAGCAGCAGCGGATCGGCGATCTGGGCCAGCATCAGGTGCAGCGGGGACAACGCCCTCTGCGCCGTCAGCTCGTTGCGGCCGTAGCGGCGCAACCGCAGCCAGGCCTCGCGCGAGCTCAGTCCCTGCGTGCCCGAGTGCAGCCTGGCGAGGAGGGCGTCGACCCCCGCGGCCCAGTACTCGACGCCGGGTTGCAGCGCGAGCGCCGCCGGCGCGCGGCGAGCAGGGCGGCGCGGAGACCACGCCTGGCTGAGCACGGCGAACACGGAGCGAGAGCCGTGCCCGTGCGACATTGCCGCCTAGCGCTGGAAGACGTAGCGCCCTGGCGCGCTCTCGAGCGGCAGCAGCCCGAAGTTCGGCGCGCCCATCGCGGGCGGCGCCGCCGGTTCCCCGGAGCGGTGATTCAACCAGTCGATCCAGGCCGGCCACCACGACCCCTCGCAGCGCGTGGCCTGCGCCGACCAGATGTCCGGATCGACGTACTTCGCGTCCACGGGCGAGGTCGCGATGCGGTAGCCGCGTCCGGGGACATCCGTGCCCGGCGGATTGACGATCCCCACGTTGTGTCCGCCGGTGGTGAGCACGAAGGTGATCTCGGTGTCCGTGAGCAGGTGCGCCTTGTAGACGGAACGCCACGGCGAGACGTGGTCGCGCTCGGTGCCGACCATGAAGATGGGTTGGCGGATGTCGGTCAGCGCGACGGCACGGCCGCCCACCTCGAACCGGCCCTCTGCCAGCTCGTTGCGGAGGTACAGCTTGCGCAGGTACTCGGTGTGCATGCGGTAGGGCAGGCGCGTGGCATCCGCGTTCCACGCCATCAGGTCGGTGAGCCGCGCGCGCTCGCCCATGAGGTAGTCGCGCACCATCTTCGACCAGACGAGATCCTTGGAATTGAGCGCGGCGAAGGCGCCCGCCATCTCCTTGCCGTCGAGGAAGCCGCGCGTCCACATGATGTCCTCGAGGAAGGCGATCTGGCTCTCGTCGATGAACAGCCCCAGTTCGCCCGGTTCGGTGAAGTCGAAGGTGGAGGCGAGAAACGTCAGGCTGCCGAGCAGGCCGTTGCTCTCGCGCGCGTGCATGGCGGCAGCAATTCCAAGCAGGGTGCCGCCGAGGCAGTACCCCAGGGCGTGCAGCTTCTGCCGCGGCACGACCTTGGCGACCAGATCGATGGCGGTGAGGACTCCCTCCCGCAGGTATGTCTCCATGCCGATGTCGCGGTCCTCGGTGCCGGGGTTCTTCCACGAGATCATGAACACGGTGTAGCCGTTCTCGACGAGGTAGCGCACCAGCGAGTTCTCGGGCGAGAGATCGAGGATGTAATACTTCATGATCCATGAAGGCACGATCAGCACGGGCTCCGGGCGCACCGTCGGCGTGGCGGGCTGGTACTGGATGAGCTCGATGAGCCGGTTGCGGAAGATCACCTTGCCCGGCGTCACGGCGATGTTGCCGCCGACCGTGTAGGCGTCGGCGCCGGCGGGCGGCTGATGCGCGGCATGCCGCAGCAGGTCCTCCGCGAAGTTCCTCGCCCCGCGGACCAGGTTCATGCCGAGCGTCGAATAGGTCCTGAGCAGGACCTCCGGGTTGGTCAGGATGTAATTGGACGGCGAAAAGACGTCCAGCCACTGCCTCGTCATGAACGACACCACGTGCTCGTGGTGCCGGGTCACGCCGCGCACGTTGGTGGTGGCGTTCCACCACCACTGCTGCGTGAGCAGAAAGGACTGTGAGATCACGTTGAAGGGCCAGCGGCACCAGGCGGGGTGATTGAAGCGCTTGTCCTGCGGCAGCGGCTCGATGCACCGGCCGCCGCCGGCGCCGAGGCTCATGACGTAGAGCGCCAGGCGCGTGAGCTTGCGGATCGCCTTCTGCGAGAGTTGCTGCTGCTTGTCGGGGGAATACAGCAGGTGCGCGATCCAGTCGAGATAGGCCAGCCCGACGGCGATGGGCGAGATCCCCTGCGTGAGGCGCGCGAGATCGGCATGCAGGAAGGCGTCGTGGGGCCGGCCCTCTTCGATCTCGCTGTCCAGGATCGCCCGGATCTGCTCCAGGGCGATGTCGCTGAAACTGGGCTCCCCGGCGCCGAGATCGGATCGCCGTCCGACGGGCGGACGGAAGGGCACTGTCTTGCCGTGTTCTGCCATGAGCGCACCTCTGGTTCAACCGGCGAAAATTCTAGCCTTTCCGCCCGTGCACGGCCCCGCCGCCGGCGTGACATCTTGATCCCGAACAACTCCGCCAGGGCGCGGGCCTCAGGGGGGCCGCCCTGAACCTGAACGGCGGGGTGGAATCCCCGCTTCTCACGGCGCGGGCCTTGCCGGTACACTGCCGCGGTCTTCGATGCGCCGTAAGGACGTTGCCGATATGTGTCAATCTGTTTCCGTTCGCAGCCGTCGCCGGTTCCTCGCCACCCTCGCCACCACCCTCCTCGCACCGTCGGCGCTCCTGCCCGCCAGGACGAACGCCCTGCCTGCGCCCGCGGCACGCAGGCTCGCCTTCGTACACACCCACACGGGCGAGAGACTGTCGGCGGTGTACGCCGAGGGCGGTGCCTACGTGCCGGAGGCGCTGCAGGCGATCAACCGTCTGCTGCGCGATCACCGCACGGACGAGGTCCATCCTATCGATCCGGCGCTGCTCGATCAGCTTTCGGCGCTGACCGAGCTTACCGGCGGCTCCGGCTGCTACGAGGTGATCTGCGGGTACCGCAGTGCGAAGACCAACGCCATGCTGCGGGAGCGCAGCAGCGGCGTGGCCAAGGGCAGTCTGCATCTGCAGGGGCGCGCCATCGACGTGCGCCTGCCCGGCGTGCCGCTGGCACGGCTGCGCGACGCGGCGCGTCACATGGCCGCCGGCGGCGTCGGTTACTATCCGAAATCCGACTTCCTGCACATGGATACCGGCAGGGTGCGCAGCTGGTAGCGCGCCGGCCGTGCAGCGTGCACCTCAATGCGCACGCGGGCCGGCGGCGGCGAGTGCGCGTTCCAGGCGCGCATCCTGGTCATAGATGTCCGGGGGGAAAAGCAGGCGCCCTCGTGCGTCGATCACCACCGTGCTGTAGAAGATGACGACCGGGATGGGTTGCGGCAGGTAGACGGTCCGCTGCGCGCCGCTGGCCATGGCCGCCACGATCGCATCGCGGTTCCACTCCGGCAGGCCGGCCAGCACGAACTCCGCGAGCGCGACGGGATCGGCCACGCGGATGCAGCCGTGGCTGAAGTCGCGCCGCGGCCGCTCGAACAGCGCGGTGGCGGGCGTGTCGTGCAGGTAGATGTCCATGCGATTGGGCAGCGAGAACTTGATCCGACCGAGCGCATTGCGGGCTCCGGGGCGCTGCCGCAGCCGCAGCTCCCCGGCCGCCGCCGCCGCGAGCAGCGACGAGGAGGCGTACCGGTACACGCTTCCGTCCGGGGCGACGAACTCCAGGTCCTGGCGCTGCATGTAAGCGGGGTCCTGCCGCAGCTTCGGCAGCATCTCGTTGCGCAGGATCGAGCGCGGCACGTTCCAGTAGGGGTTGAACTCCACGTAGCGCATGTCCTGCATGAAGATCGGGGTGCGTGTGCGTCC
Source organism: uncultured Gammaproteobacteria bacterium (assembly GCA_964614765.1). GTDB lineage: Bacteria > Pseudomonadota > Gammaproteobacteria > JAJPIJ01 > JAJPIJ01 > JAJVHZ01. Next base: position 469 of record CAZTPK010000062.1, on the reverse strand, counting down.
GGCCCGCCCTACCACGACCTTCATCTCGAGAGCCGCGGCGTTCTCCGCGTTCACGTCGCGCAATGCCCAGAGCCTGAAGGAGGGCACGTTGACGGCCACCAGCGCCCCGGCGGGAAATTCCGGCAGCCAGCGCAGGCGCTCCAGCGCGAGCTCTATCTGGCGCACGCGCTGCGCGATCGGCACGGCGAGCGCGGCCCAGGTCGCCTTGCCGATCACGCCGTCGGTCTCCAGGCCGTGGCGTTCCTGGAAGCTGCGCACGGCGTCCACCACCGCGCCGTCGTAGCGATCGATCTGCACCACGGCGTCGGGCGGCAGATCGCCCAGGGCGGCGAGCATGCGCGTGAGGGCGGGCAGCCCGCTGTAGCTGTCGCCGGGACGGATCGTCGTGGCCGGCGCCGGCGCCGTGATGGCCAGATCCGGCGGCAGCCGGCGATAGTCCGCCAGCGCGTCGAGCAGCCGTCGGTAGATC
>CAZTPK010000061.1:0-8430 GCA_964614765.1 uncultured Gammaproteobacteria bacterium | reverse complement strand
GTTACAGGTCGCGGGAGGAGCATGGGCGCCGGATCGATGCCGGTATCTGGGCGGAGTTCCGGTCGCAGTCCGCCCGGCGCTCTCCCGGCCGCGAGGGATCCTTCGTGCAGCTGGTGGACGACATCCGCCTCGTGCACGCATTCCGGCGTGGCATCCAACTGGAGATGGCCTCGGGCCTGAGAGTCTTTATCGACCGGCGTGACATGCGCTATTTTCGCGCTCTCGAGCCCGAACGTTGGCAAGGCCGGCGCGCGCATGTGCGCGGCTATCTTGGAATGCGCGACAGTCGCCCCAGCCTGCGACTTCGGCATCCGTCCAACATCAGGTTCATCGAGGTACTGAATGGGAGGCCATCATCATGAGACACACCACCCGCCTGCTCGCAATCCTCGGCCTGACCGCGGTCTTCCTAGCCAGCGGCTGCGCCACCAACCCCGTCAGCAAGCGCTCCGAGTTCGTGCTGATGTCCGAGGAACAGGAGCTGGCCCTTGGCCGCCAGATGCACGCGGAAGTACTGCAGGAATACGGGGAGTACAAGGACCCGAAGCTGCAGGCCTATGTCCAGCAGGTGGGCGAACGGGTGGCGGCACTGAGCGACCGGCCCCAGCTCATCTACCGCTTCACGGTCCTCGACAGCCCGGAGGTCAACGCCTTCGCGCTGCCCGGCGGCTACATCTATATCACGCGCGGGATCATGGCCTACTTCAACTCGGAAGCGGAGCTGGCCGCGGTCCTCGGTCATGAGATAGGACACGTCACGGCGCGCCACGCGGTACGCCAGTACACCGCCGCGCAGGCTACGGGAATACTCGCGACCATCGGTTCGATTTTCGTGCCTGGGCTCGGCTCCTACGGTGGCAGCCAGCTCGTCAACGTCCTGGGTACGGCGCTGCTGCGCGGCTACGGACGCGAACACGAACTGGAGGCCGATGGGCTGGGCGCGAAGTACATGGCGAAGGAGGGCTACGACCCGATGGCCATGCTCAATGTGCTCGGCACGCTGAAGAATCAGGAGATCCTCGAGAACCAGATCGCCAAGCAGGAGGGACGCGAACCACGCGTCTACCACGGCGTGTTTTCCACGCACCCCGACAACGACACCCGCCTGCAGGAGGTAGTGGGGGCCGCGCGGCAATTGCAGGCCGGCGGCGCCAAACGGCTCGAACGCGACCGCTACTACTCCTACATCGACGGAATGATTGTCGGCGACAGCCCGCGCGAGGGGTTCGTGCGCGGCAATGCCTTTTATCATCCCGAGCTCGGCTTCGGGCTGCGCTTTCCGCGGGGCTGGAGCGTGAAGAACTACCCGAACCGGGTCCTGTTCGTCGCCCCGGGGGGCAAAGCGATAATGCAGATGGGTGCTGAGGATCTCAACAAGCGCATGTCGCCCAAGCAGTTCATGACGGAAAAGATGGGACTGAAAAAGCTCTCCTATGACGGAGCGATAAGCCCGGCGGGACTCGACGGCTACACGGCGGTGGCGCCGGCGCGCACCAGCAAGGGGACGCGCGAAGCGCGCTTCTCGGTGGTCTTCTACGACAAGAAGGCCTACATGTTCGCCGGGGTGGTCGACTCCGGCGGCAGCGTCGCAGTCTACGACAACGCCTTTCTCGATACCGTGAGTTCGTTTCACCCGCTGACGGCACAGGAGCGCGCATCGCTCGAGCCCCTGCATCTGCGGATTGCGCCGGCCGCGGCCGGGGACACTTTCGCAAAGCTGGCGCGGGAATCGCCTTATGAAACCAATGCCGAGGCGCGGCTGCGCCTGCTCAATGGCTACTTCCGCGGTGGTGAGGTCCCGCCCGGCGACCTGATGAAGGTCGTCGAATAGACCGGGGCAGGCGCATGCCTGGAAGGCATCGAAGGGGTCTGCTGGGCTTGACAAATCCCGGGGGACGAGATCTGTGGATAACTCTGTTGAAATGCTGAGGCTATCGGCGGGCTAGCTCGGCCGCCCGGTGCGGCAGGAGGGGGCCGGCCAGGCGGATCAGCGAACTATCTTCAATAAGAACAGCAAGTTAATTTCGCCGCCCTCGGTTCCCGCGAAGCTCTTTGGCCAACTCGTTCTCCCAACAGGAGAATTTTTACCGTGTGCATAACCCGGGAGCCATGGGAACTAAGCGCCCCGGGGCGGGTCTGACTTTGCACGTTCCTCATGAACGTGTCCTGCTCGATATCCTCCCAGAGCGGGACGTAAAGCCCGGTCTCCCCAGCCGGGTGATTTGGCCCCGGGACGAAAATATTCCCCCTATGTGATTTCTCCCGGGGCCCTCTTTATTCCCCGACGCCACCGTCCACGCGATTCATCGCGTCGTTGACCTGACTGGAGCACAGCCCCGGGCTGCGCCACGGTCATTGGCGACCCGCATGCCAATGCGGAGAGTCATGGTGTATGCTATTGATTCTAACGGCTACTCAACTCAACGAGAACAATTCCGAGATCCCAGCATGTATCGGCCTTTCCTCGCATGGTTCTTTGTACTTGCACTGGCAGTCAGCCCTCCTATCGCATACGCCCAGGGCGGCAGGGAAAAGGCGGCTGCCTGCGCCGCGTGCCACGGCGCCGATGGTAACAGCGCCAATGCCGAGTGGCCGAAGCTTGCCGGGCAGCACGCCGCCTATATCCGTGCCCAGCTTGCCGCCTTCAAGTCGGGCGTGCGCCAGAACGCGCTCATGAGTCCCATGGCGACCGGCCTCAGTGAGGAGGACATGACCCTGCTGGCTGACTTCTTCTCCAGCCAGAACATTCAGCCCGGCGCGGCAAAGAAGGAGTTGCTGGACGCAGGACAGAAGATTTATCGCGGCGGCAACGCCGCGACGGGGGTCCCGGCCTGCATGGCTTGCCACGGCCCGCGCGGATCGGGAAATCCCGCCTCCGGTTATCCGGCGCTCCACGGGCAACACGCCGTCTACACGGCGAACCAACTGAAGGCCTACAAGAACGGCGAACGCACCACCGACGCCAATTCGGTCATGCGCACCATCGCCGGGCGTATGAGCAGTGCCGAGATCGAAGCCGTCGCCTCGTATCTGGAGGGACTGCACTAGCGGCGGGATTTCCAGAAACTGCGCGTTAGCGCGACAGTCATCGCGGATCCAGACTGTACTCGCCAGTTCGAGCGGCGGCGGGAGGAAACTTTTGTCCGTGGCCCCATCTCCAAGGAATCACTATGAAGAGACATCTCGCTGGCCTTGCCGCCGTTGCCGGTATTGGAATCCTGACCGCCTCGCTGTGGACCAGCGCCGAGGAAACGGCGTCCGACACGGCACCCGCAGCCCCGTCACCCAATACCGTCATCGTCTTGGAGGAGGGGAAGAATTTCCGCACCGTGAGTCCTCCTCAGCCCACCCAGTCGGGCGACCAGATAGAGGTAATGGAAATATTCTGGTACGGCTGTCCCCATTGTCACGATTTTGAACCCTACCTGCTGAAGTGGCTCGAAACTAAGCCCGCTGATGTCGCGTTCCGCCGGATGCCCGGGATATTCCGGGAGCCTTGGATAACAGCTGCCAGGGCTTTCTATACCGCCGAGACCCTGGGCGTGTTCGACAGGATGCATCCCGCGCTCTTCAAGGCCATACACGAGGAGCAGCGCGGACCGGCGACCAATGAGGAGTGGAGCGAGTTCTTCGGCGAGCTTGGCGTCTCGGAGGCGGACTTCGCGCAGGCGTGGGATTCCGTGGAGGTCGCGAAAAAGGTCCGCGAGACCATGGCTCAGGTGCAGAATTACGGCATCGAGGGCGTTCCGGCCGTGGTCGTCGCAGGCAGGTATCAGACCTCTGCGGGCATGGAGGGAGTGGGCAGCTTCGAAACCATGCTTAAAGTTGTTAGTGCGTTGGTCGATAAGGCTCGTACAGAGGCCAAGCCGGCCGAGTAGTCGTACGGCGCATTCGCCAGTCCTTCCCGGGGCAGTCCCGCCCCGTCCGATGCGGGGGAGGTTCGACGCATTCATGCTCGGCTAGGCCGTCACCGCGCCAAGGCGCCGCGACGGCCGGTTCGCTGCAGGCTTGGAATGGAGAGTTGTATGGCTCAGCTACCAAGCCAGAAAGCGACATGGAACCGACCACATCACGCCTTGGCGCGCTATTGAGAGACAGTCGCACTGATGCAGCGGCGGAGCTGGCGCGCATGCAGCGATCACTGCTGAAGCTCGCGTTTGCGCTGAGCGGGCGCAGCACGGAGCTGGACCGGGTTCTGGCTAAGCTCACCAACGCGCTGCGCAGCGGCGAGCGAAACGTCAACGTGATCGGCATCGTTGACGAGATCATCACCGCGATCGGGCAGGAGGGTCTCTCCAACACCCGCAAGAACGCCTCGCTGGTTACGGCGCGCTCGGTCGCCGCGCAGTTCATCGATGCCTTGGCGGCAGCAATCGCGCCGCCGGTTCCGGAGGAAATCGCCAACGGCAAGACCCGGCTAGAGCACGCCGAGAACGACCGTGCGCTACTCGCCCTGACCTCCACCCTGGCGCGGGCGCTCGCCGGGAGCCTCGTCCAGGTCCACAAGGACGCGGCCAACGATGGCAGCGGGGTCGCGCTGCTGTTGCAGACTCTCAACCAACTCCACTTCCCCGAATCCCTGGCAGGCGGCGTGCGCGCCTTGCGCACGCGCCTGGCGGAACCTCCGCGGCCGACGGATACCGAGGCAACGCGCGCGGTGGCCGAGCTCATCACCGCCGCGCAGGTAGAGGCGCAGCAGGAGACGGATCGCCTGAGCGCGTTCTTGCGGCAGGTCGCGGTCAAGATTGCGAATCTTCAGCAGCAACTTCACTACGTGAACGAGTCGCGCTGCGCGTCGATCCGCGAAAGCGAGGCGATGTCGGAGAATGTCGTGGGATGCGTGAACGACATACGCAGCAGCGTCGAGGTCGCCGACGACATTCACTCGCTGAAGGCCAGCATCGCGGGCAACCTCGAATCGCTGCACAAGGGAGTGGATGAATTCATGATATCGGCGCGGGAGCGAAGCGAGCAGACCGAGGAGCTGCTGACGCTGCTGAACGGGCAGCTGCAGACCCTGGAAGGGGAGACCAAGAAACTCCGCGAGGGTATCGAGCAGGAGCGCGAGCGCGCCAGCACCGACGCTCTCACGGGGGTGGCGAACCGTCTCGGCTTCGAGGCCTTTCATGCGCACGAATTCGCGCGCTGGCAGCGCTACGGCGGCGACCTCTCGATCATCATCGGTGACATCGATCATTTCAAACTGATCAACGACGAGCACGGGCATCTGGCCGGGGACAAGGTACTGAAAACAGTCGCAGACCAATTGCGCTCCCAGCTGCGCGAATCCGATCTGATGGCACGCTACGGCGGAGAGGAGTTCGTCGTTCTGCTACCGAACACCAGCCTCGAGCAGGCCATGGCCGTTGCCGAGAAGCTGCGTCGCCATCTGGAGTGCTGCCGCTTTCATTCGCGCGAGAAGACCGTTCCGGTGACCTTGTCGGCTGGCGTTGCCACCTACCGTGAGGGAGACGGCAAGGACGCCGCCCTCGAACGGGCAGACCGTGCGCTGTACCTCGCCAAGCGCATGGGGAGAAACCGGATCGCCAGCGAGGCTGACCTTCAAAAGCGCGACCAGGCGGCCGCGGGCTGACGGCCTTGATCACCCGCCGGCGTCACGTCGCCACGCCAGCGCATAACGCCAAAGGAAGGCCTGCTCGCCGTCTCCCAATCGCACGACGATGCGATAGTCGTGGCCGGGGGTGAGTTCGAGCCGGATGGTCTCGGTGTTCTCCGCCCAGCTCGCCGACACGGCAACCCGCCTCGCCTCCGTATCGTCGAATAGCTCGAGGTCCAAGTCCACGAGATCCGGCTCGCCCGCAAACGCCGTGGCGGAATCCGTCGAGATGCGGACGTTCCACGCCAGCGTCGCCGTGAGCCACCGGTGCCGCCGGTCGGCGCGGAAATGGTAGTTGGCCACGCCGTTGCTTCCGGCCTCGCCGCCGAAGTCATCGTCGAAATCGTACCCGTAGGCCTTGATGGCCCCGCCGCTACCGCGATCGTCTTCGGCGCTGCGCTGCTCGCCACCGCTTAGAATCGCGTAGCTGTTGAGTATGTTCACCTGACCCGCGCCATAGATCCTGTCCAGTCCATTGGCGCTGCGGCGATCCAGCTCCTGACGATAATCACATTTCCCGTTGCCGGACTGGAACTCGCGGCTGGCGCCGGCCATGAGCAAGGCCTTGATCACCTCCGGGCGCGCCCCGTCGGGCAGCACCCCGCCGTCGAGCGTTCGCACGGTGCTCCGCGAGAATGCCGCCCAGCGCTGCGCCGTTTGCGCGAGTGCCGCGGCTGCGGCGGCGACCACGGGGGTCGCGGCGCTCGTGGTATCCATCGGCGCCACGAGCAGCGGCATGGTCCTTCCCTCCCGATAGACGCTGTCGATCTCCGCGGTACCGGAGCCGTGCCTGCCGTCGCTGCGCCCTACCGACACCACGTTGAACGCATTGCCGAGCAGAGGCGGCGAGGGGTCCCCGTTGCCAACGCCGACTACGTGCAGATTGCGATCCGCATTGATGCTCCAGTCCAGCCGCCGCAGCATCTCGCTGTCGTAGACGGGACTGCCCGTGGAGCCCACCCAGCTGTGATTGACGATCCGGGCGTTCATCTGCGCGGGGAAGTCCGTCGAGCCGGTGCGCAGCACGTCCCGCATCCAGTCGGTGGCACTGTAGAGGTCGATGTCGGTCGCCGCCGAAGCCATGGAACCGGACAACCCGTATAGCAGCCGGCCGACGCCCGTCGCGTGGCCCGATACCTCGCCTTCTCCCGCGCCAGCCGCGAAGCGGAGCCGCTTGCCCTCGAAATCACCGTCGTCGACGTCCGGCCGCCATGCGCCGGAGGACGCAAACTGCCACAGGCCGGGCCTGCTCAACAATGGCGCCTCGACCTGGGCGATGCGTACGCCTCGTCCATTCGGCGTGTAGGTCCCCAGCACTTGGCCGAGAAGACGGTAACCGATGACCTCTCGATAATCCGCCGCCCGGGCGCCGAAGCCGAGACCGAGCAGCAGGAGCAGTGCCGTAAGCGCGGTCCCCCCCGGCCGGCGCCCGGGGCGACGCGGCCCCTGCCGAGATCGCCCGACAAGAGCGCTCTCGTCCTGCCGTTGGCGGTAAGATAGCCGGGACCTATCAAACCGAGGGCAGCGGAGAATGCGTTGGGAGAGGGGTAGCAGTCGTGGCAACATCGAGGACCGGCGCAGCGGTGGCGTCAGCATCGGTGGCGGCGGGATCCGGCTGGGATTGGGAGGCATGGCCATACTGCTGGTCCTAAGCCTGCTCACCGGCAGAAATTTCTTTGCCATCCTCGGTCCGAGCGGCGGCGTCGGACTGCCCACGGAGCGGGGCGGCGAACCATACCAACCCGCGCCGCAGGAAGAGGAGTTGGTGGATTTTGTCAGTTTCGTGCTCAATGACGTTCAGGATGTGTGGGGCAGCGAGCTGGCCCGCAGCACAGGACAGCAGTACCTGGATGCGCGTCTCGTACTGTTCAATGGCACCGTGCAGTCCGGATGCGGCTACGCCCAGTCGCAGATGGGACCGTTCTACTGTCCACTCGACCAACGCGTGTACATCGATCTCGGTTTTTACCAGGAATTGAAGAGCCGTTTTGGCGCGCCGGGCGATTTCGCCCAGGCATACGTACTGGCGCACGAGATCGGACACCACGTTCAGAATCTGCTGGGCATTGCCGAGAAGGTCCACGAGCTCCGTCAGACCAATCCCGCGGCGTCAAATGCCCTGTCGGTGCGCATGGAGTTGCAGGCCGACTGCCTCGCAGGCATATGGGCCCATTCCACGCGGCAGCGCAACCTGCTGGAGGCCGGCGACGTCGAGGAGGGCATGAACGCGGCCGCCGCAGTGGGCGATGACCGCATCCAGAGACAGGCGACCGGAGCAATCAGTCCCGAGGACTGGACGCACGGGTCCTCGAAACAGCGGGTCGCGTGGTTCATGCAAGGCTACCAATCCGGCGACGTCAACAGCTGCGCCACGTTCAATTCCGAGTTGGCGGCTGATCGCGGCAGCGCCGGCGGCAGCGCGTTCTAGAGGGAAGGCGCGCCGCCAAGATCCGCTGCCGCAGCTGGAAGGCAGGTTAGCGGCGACGCGGCACGGGAATCTGCCTACCCGGTCGCGGACTGCATCCGTGCCTGCAGGCGGCGCGCCCGCGCCGCCGAGGCGAACTCCCGCAGTAGCCGCTCGGTGTCGCCCCAGCCCATGCACGCGTCCGTGATGCTCTGCCCGTAGGTGAGCGGCTTGCCGGGTTTGAGGTCCTGACGGCCGCCCACCAGATGGCTCTCCAACATGACGGCGAAGATGCGTGTCTCACCCGCCGCCACCTGCCGCGCCACGTCGTGACCGACCTCGACCTGGCGCTCGTGGTTTTTCTCGCTGTTGGCGTGACTGCAGTCGATGCACAACAGCGGCCTCAGGC
>CAZTPK010000060.1:0-8480 GCA_964614765.1 uncultured Gammaproteobacteria bacterium | reverse complement strand
CAGCATACCCGAACCCCCGACTTCTACGCCAACGCCCTCACGGAGCTCGGGCATCCTGCCCTGGCCCGCTGGTGGCGGCTGCAGACCTGGCTCGGTCACCACGCGCACCGCTGGGTCTGCCGGAAACTCTGGTGTTTCAGCAACTTCCTGATGGGCGCGCTCACGCTGCACGTGCCCTGGGCCGAGGTCGTGCACCGGGCCGAGCTCGACGAACGGATATACATTATGCGAAACACGAGGTGCGAGAAAGCTCGGGGCAAGCTCCGGCGCGTTCCCCAGGCGCGCCGTCTCTCAGCCGCCACGCTCCTGTTCCCGGAGGCTGCGATACACGCCTTCGGCGGTGTAGATCGCCAGGCCCAGCCAGATGAGGCCGAAGCCGACCGCGCGTGTGTAGCCGAAGGGCTCGCCGTAGAGCAACACGCCGATCAGCAGCTGCAGCGACGGCGCGAAGTACTGCAGTATGCCCAGCGTGGAGAAGGAAATGCCGCGCGCGCCGGCGGCGAAGAGCAGCAGCGGTAGCGCCGTGACCGGCCCGGAGGCCGCGAGCAGCCACGCGCTGAGGGTTGAAGCCGGCATGAATTGACCGTGATTCTCACAGGTGACGTAAGCCAGGAAGGCGACGGCGACCGGCGAGAGCACGGCGGTCTCCAGCGTCAGTCCCTCCAGCGGCCCGAGGCGCGCGGTCTTGCGCAGCAGGCCGTAGCTGCCGAAGGATGCTGCCAACGCCAGTCCGAGCCACGGCACCTCGCCGAACTGAAAGGTCAGCCACCCTACCCCGGCGGCCGCCAGTCCGACGGCTATCCACTGCCGATCATGCAGCCGTTCCTGCAGGAATACCGCTCCGATGAGGACGTTGACCAGCGGATTGATGAAGTACCCGAGGCTCACGTCGACGATGCGACCGTCGCTCACGCCCCAGACGAACAGGATCCAGTTGGCCGACAGCGCGAGAGCGCTGGCAAGAAATCCGAGCACGATGCGCGGCTGACCCAGCGCCGGCACGATCCAGCCCCATTGGCGCCGGAACACCAGCACCGACAGCAGAAACGCCAGCGACCAGATCACCCGGTGCGCGACCACCTCGATGGCCGGCACGGACTGCAGCAGCTTGAAGTAGACGGGGAACAGCCCCCAGAGGACGTACGACAGGGCGGCGTACAGGAGGCAGCGGCTGCGCGGCGTCACGGGTGTATCAAAGGGCCTGAGAAGAATCTTCCACTTGATTGATTTAACTATGGAAACAATCAGGAGCTGAGAATCCGCTCGAACTGACTGCCGCGCCCGCTTCATCCGCCTCGCACGACGCGGGCCCGCGCCAGCGTGGCCGCGGTACGTCGCTCGCGGCGCGGTTCCCTCCGCGGCGCACAACGCGCGCCGCGATTATACAGGCCGCCGCGTGGTGCGCCGGCCCTGCCGGGGCGTTCGATCCGTGGCCGCGACGCAGGCTACGACACATTCGTCGCAACACCGGCGCCAATGTCGATTGGCGATCTCCTGGCGAGCGGCCGATGCCGGCCCGGCAGCGTCGAACCGCCTGCCGCCAGCGGCCGCCGGGCGCCCTCGAGCGCGCTTGAGATTGATCAGCGGCGGGCCGGACCCCGCGGGTAGGATCCTACAATCGCGAGCGATGGCGCGGGATCTGCGCCGGCGCGCCCTAGAGAGGAGGACCTTGCCATGACCGACCCGGTCGTTTTCGCCCTGAACGCCTCGCACGATTTCGGGCTGCACGTGGCCCGCGCGGTCGGGCTGCCGCTGGCCGCTCACGAGGAGCGCGAGTTCGACGACGGCGAGCACAAGGCGCGCCCGCTCGTGAACGTGCGGAACCGCGACGTCTACGTCATCCAGTCCCTCTACGGCGACCCGCGGCAGAGCGTCAACGACAAGCTCTGCCGCCTGCTGTTCTTCCTCGCCGCCCTGCGCGATGCCGCCGCGGCACGCGTGACCGCCGCGCTGCCCTACTTGTGCTACGCGCGCAAGGACATCCGCACGCAGACCCGCGATCCGATCACGACCCGCTATGTCGCCACACTGCTGGAGGCCGTGGGCGTTCAACGCGTGGTGACCCTCGACGTGCACAACCTCGGCGCCTACCAGAATGCCTTCCGCTGCGGCACCGAGCACTTGCACACGGCGGGCCTTTTCGCCGGTCGCATCGCGCCGATGGTCGCGCGAGGCGATCCGGTTTGCGTGGTCTCGCCCGACGCCGGCGGCGTGAAGCGAGCCGAGCGGCTGCGACAGAGACTGATGCGCACGCTGGATCGCGAGGTGCAGCTGGCCGTCATGGAGAAGGCGCGCGGCAAGGGCGTGCTCACGCCCGGACGTCTGATCGGCGAGGTCGGCGACGGCCTCGCGGTCGTCGTGGACGACATGATCGGAACGGGCAGCACGCTGGCCTACGCCGCCCGCGCCTGCCGCGCCCAGGGCGCCCGCCGCGTGGTGGCCGCCGCGGCGCACGGACTGTTCGTGGGCGAGGCCGCAGCCGTGATCGGGGGCGAGGAGCTCGATCAGGTCCTCGTGACCGACACCGTGCCGCCGTTTCGCCTGCCGCCGGATCTCGTCGCCGCCAAGCTGGGCATCGTGTCCGTCGCCACGCTGTTCGCCGAGGCCATCCGCCGCATGCACGACGGCGGCTCGCTGGTGGAGTTGCTCGAGGACTGAGGGGCCCGCTGCGGGCGCCGCCGGCAAGCGCCGCCTCAGTGCTGGCAGGCCTGCCAGTGGCGTTCGGCGATCTGCAGGTATTCGCGCGCCTCCTCCAGCCAGTGCGGCCAGAGCGGGCGGGGTCGATCGAGGACGTGCCGCGCCGCCAGGCGCGCGCGCACGCAGGCGCGCACGGCCATGTAGTAATCACACAGGGCCGCGGGCACCCGGTCGGCTCCCTGCTGGCCATAGATCTCCAGGATGAGTGCAGCGAGATCGGCAGCATCGAGACGTTCGCATTCCATCGCCAGGAACGCGATCTCCTCCCAGGGATCGACGATGCGAAAGTCGCGATTGAACTCCAGCCGATCGTAGATGATGGGCGGGGTTTCCAGGCAGATGTGCTCGGGGCGGAGGTCGCCGTGACCTTCGACGAGCCGCCCTGCCCTGGCCGCAAGGTACTCCGGCGCCTGCCGTTGCCAGGCGAGCAGGCCGTCGTGCACCGCCGCGACCCTCTCCTTGGGCAGATCCAGGATCGGATCGAGCAGCAGGCGCCGGTTCAGCTTCAGCCCTTCCTCGCAGCGGTGCAGGTAGGCGCCCGGGCCCATCGCCGCGGCTGGCGCCTCGCGATAGAACCGCGCCAGCGTCTCGATCACGCCGCGCACGGGCGCCTGCAGCGGCGCGCGGGCCTTGACAAGCCGATCGAGCATGCGTTGCCGGTCGAGGCGTCGCATCTTCACCAGCCAGTCGATGACCTCGCCGCTGCCGTCGAGCTCGATCTCGCCGCGCGTGTTCTGTGTCAGCGGCACCACGCCGAGGTACACGCCCGGGGCGAGCGGCTGGTTCAGACGCACCTCCTCGCGGCAGTAGTGCTCGCGGGCCGCGATCGTGCTGAAGTCCAGATAGTCGTGCCGGACCGGCTTCTTCAGCTTGTAGGCGTGGCCATCGGTCAGGAACACCCACGACATGTGGGTCTCGATGGAGACGATCTCGGCGGCATCCCGGTAGGATTCCGCCCTGCACAGCCAGGCGACCTTGTTTGCGAGCCCCTGATCGTCGACCGCGATGGCCACCGTCACGGGGCGCGCGGCTCCCCGATGAGGTAGCGCGCGAACCAGGAGGCGGCGAGATCCGCGGCCTGCTCCAGCGTTCCGGGCTCTTCGAACAGGTGGGTTGCTCCGGGCACGACCTCAAGGGCCTTGGTCGTCCCGAGCAGCGCATAGGCCTGGCGATTCAACGCCAGCACCTCCTCGTCGTAACCGCCGACGATGAGCATCGTGGGCGCCCGCACCCGCGGCAGATAGGTGGCGGCGAGATCCGGCCGTCCGCCGCGCGAGACGATCGCCTTGATGCCGTGTTCGCCCACCGCGGCGGCCACGAGCGCGGCGGCCGCCCCGGTGCTGGCGCCGAAGTAGCCCACGTCGAGATCGCGGCAATGTGGCTCCTGCGCGAGCCACCGGGTCGCGCCGAGCAGACGCTCGGCGAGCAGGTCGATGTTGAAACGGTTCAGATAATCGCGATCCTCGGCCTCGGTCAGGAGGTCGAACAACAGCGTCGCCAGACCGGCGCGGTGCAGGGTGTCGGCCACGTAACGGTTGCGCGGCGAGAGGCGGCTGCTGCCGCTGCCGTGCGCGAACACCACGATGCCGCGGGCCGCCTCGGGGATGACGAGATCGCCGGCGTGGCGGGTGCCATCCAGCGGGATCTGCACCTGCAGCGTGCGCACCCTCCTCATGTCACCGCTCTCCTGCCGCGTGCATCTCGGCCAGCAGCGCGGTGACCTCTTCGTCGGTCGTCTGACTGAAGTCCTGGTAATAGGCGCCGACCGCCCCCATGAACATCGCGGGCACATCGCAGGCGATGAATTCGTCGACGATCTGGCCGAGCGATTCGGCCGTGTCGCGCGGCGCGACCGGTACGGCGAGCACCAGCTTGCCTGGCTTGCGCTTGCGCGTCTGCATGATCGCCGCCCGCATGGTCAGGCCGGTGGCGACTCCGTCGTCGACGACGATGGCAATGCGTCCGGCGACCGGGATCGCGGGACGGTCGCCGATGTAGCGCTCGTGCCGCCGCCGCGCCTCCTCGCGCTGCGCCGCGACGGCGCGATCGAACCAGCCTGGATCGACCTCGGCCACCTCATCGGGGTTCACCGCCAGCTCGCCGGTCTCGGTGACCGCCGCGATGGCGTACTCCTGGTTCCCGGGGTGGCCGACCTTGCGCGCCGTGACGAGATCGAGCGGCATCTGCAGGGCGCGGGCGATCTCGGCGGCCACCGGCACCCCGCCGCGCGGCAGCGCGAGAACCACGCCGTCCTGGCCGCGGTACTTCTGCAGCAGCTTGGCGAGTTTGCGCCCGGCATCGACCCGATTGACGAAATACATGCCCGCCCTCCCCGGCTGGTCGCGAACAGGATACGACCAAGTTTAGGCCGGCGACCACACCCGGGGTTGATGGTCATCAACCGCGCAACGCCGTCCCGCCGCCGCCACTGACGCACGTCAAGGCGATCCGCCGGGCCGGCGGAGCAGAATGCCCCGGATCGCTGCCGCCACGGCGCACGCTAGAGTATGCGCATCGGCCAGGGATACTGCCAATCCAGCGAGGCGCCCACGCATGCCCGTCGTCAATGCCACCGTTGCCGGGATCTTCGAGGAGATCGCCGATCTTCTGGACATACAGGGCGCGAACCCGTTTCGCATACGGGCCTACCGGAACGCCGCGCAGACCATCGGGGCGCTCGGCACGGATCTGCGGACGTTGCTCGAGCGCGGCACCGATCTGACGGAGCTGCCGGGCATCGGCGATGACCTCGCCGCCAAGGTGAGGGAGATCATCGAAACCGGCAGGTGCCGCATGCTCGAGAAGCTGCACAAGCAGGTGCCGCCCGCGGTGACGGAGCTGCTGCGCATCCCCGGCCTCGGCCCGAAGCGCGTGCGGACCCTCTGGCAGGAGCTCGACCTGAATACCGTGGAGCAGCTTCTGCGGGCGGCGAAGGACGGGCGGATCCGCGGATTGCACGGCTTCGGACCGAAGACCGAGGCGAAGATCCTCGCGAGCGCGCAGACCTACCTGAGAGGAAGCAAGCGCCACAAGCTGAGCGTCGCCGCCCAGTACGCTGATCAGATCACCGCTTACCTGCGCTCGACCGCCGGCGTCGTGCAGGTCGAGATCGCCGGCAGCTTCCGCCGGATGCGGGAAACTGTCGGCGACCTGGACGTGCTGGTGACGGCGCGCCCGGACAGCCCGGTGATGGACCGTTTCGTGAAGTACGAGGACGTACGCGAGGTCGTCGCCAGCGGGCCGGCGCGCGGCACGGTCATCCTCAAGAGCGGCATGCAGGTCGACCTGCGCGTGGTTCCCGAGGAGAGCTTCGGTGCGGCGCTGATGTACTTCACCGGCTCCAAGGCCCACAACATCGCGCTCCGGCGCATCGCCCAGGAGAAGGATCTCAAGCTCAACGAGTACGGACTTTTCCGCGACAAGGCGGCCGTGGCGGGCAGGTCCGAGGAATCGGTGTACAAGGCCCTCGGCCTGCCCTGGATCCCGCCGGAGCTGCGCGAAGACCACGGCGAGATCGAGGCCGCCCGCGCGGGCGCGCTTCCGAAGCTGGTGACGCTCGCCGATCTGAGGGGCGACCTGCACATGCACTCCAGCGCCAGCGACGGCCACGCGAGCATCGAGGCGATGGCGCGGGCGGCGCGCGAGCATGGTCTGGAGTACTGCGCCGTCACCGATCACTCCCGGCGCCTGACCGTCGCCCATGGGCTGGATCCGGTTCGGTTGCGCAGCCAGGTGGCCGAGATCGGCCGCCTCAACGAGCGACTGGAGGGCATCGAGATTCTGAGCGGCGTGGAGGTCGAGATCCTGGAGGACGGCACGCTGGATCTGCCCGATTCCGTCCTCGCCACGCTCGACGTCGTGATCGCCGCCGTGCACAGCAAGTTCGAGCTGTCGCGCAGGCGGCAGACGGAGCGGGTGCTCAAGGCGCTCGGCAATCCGTACGTGCGGATCCTCGCGCACCCGACCGGACGGCTCATCGGCGAGCGGGAGCCATACGACGTCGACATGCAGCGCGTCATCCGCAAGGCGAAGGCGGAGCGCGTGGCGCTGGAGGTCAACGCCCATCCGCAGCGGCTCGACCTGCTGGATGTGCACTGCCGCATGGCGAAGGAGGAAGGCGTGCTGGTGGCGATCAACTCCGACGCGCACAGCACCCTGGAGTTCGAGGGGCTGCGGTTCGGCGTCGGCCAGGCGCGCCGCGGCTGGCTGGAGAAGAAGGACGTGCTGAACACCCGCCCCCTGGCCGAGCTCAGGGCGTGGCTGCGCCGGGACTAGGGGCGGCGGCGGGCCTCAGGCCGTGTAATCGGTGGAGAATCGCGCCACGATCGGCTTGACCAGCCGTTCGAAATCGTCGTAGGCCATCTGCACCAGCTCGGTGTGGGATCCGGCGTTGAAGGCGATGCTCCTGTTCAGCGTCAGCGCCTCCTCGACGTAGACGTCCACGTCGTAGAGATTGCCGAACGGCGGCATCGCGCCCGGTTCGCAGTCGGGGAAGATGTCCTTGAACTCGTACTCGTGCGCCAGCTCGGCGTGCTCGGCCTTGCAGACCGCTCTCAGTAGATCGAGGTCGACCATGTCGGCCGCCGCGATCACCGCCATCACCATGCGACCGTCGACCTTCACCATCGTCACCTTCGCGAATGCCTCGCCGTGCACGTGCGCGGCCTCAGCGGTCTCCGCCGCGGTGTACGCGCGCGAGTGGCTCACCGTCACATAGCGCACGTTGTTCGAATCGAGATACTCTTTCAGCTTTGCGGGTATCATCGCATTGCCCTCCCAGCCCCGGAACGGTGCGCTGAATGCATGCCGGAATTCTCCCGAGCTCCCGCTCCCGCCGCACTGATCCGGATCACGGACGCGCGCATGTCGGCACCGCGCGCCGTCGGAGGACCTGGTCGGTCAATCCGCCGAGCCATGACCCACGTCAAGCACGGCGCCGGCTGACACATTAGCATATGAATCTCTAACAGCATTCGAGTGCCGGGCGGCGACGGCCGGCCGGGTGTCCGGTTGCCGCCTGGCCGGTGACGCAAGGCCGAAACCTGCTCGAACCGGAGGACGTCGCGTATGGAACTGATGCATTGGGATGAAAAGTACTGTGTGGGCCTGCCGGAGATCGATGACGAGCACAGGAGCCTGGTCAAGAGCGTCAACGAGCTCCATGCGGCGATCGAGGCGCGGATGGATCGGGAGGAGATCAAGGCTTTCTTCGCCAAGGTGAACCGGGAGGTGTCCGCCCATTTCGAGCATGAGGAGCGGCTCATGCGCGAGCGCGAGTATCCGGGATACGAGGAGCACAGGGCCGATCACCAGCGCCTGTTGGAGGATATCGGCGATATGGCCAGCGACTTCGCCGACGGCGTCTTCGATTACGATCCGGACAAGGCGCTGGGCCGCCGGCTCACGGAATGGTTTGTGGACCACGTCCGGGAGTACGACGCCCCGGCCTGCGAATTCCTCTCCCGCAAGCCCGCCGCATGAGCGGCGCGCCGCTCAGGGGGCCGGTGCGAGCTGCTGGCGCAGGGGGCGGAGGTCCTCCTCCCCGAGTGTCTCGGCCGCGAGCAGCTTCTCCGCCCAGGTCTGCAGCAGATCGCGGCGTTCGCGCAGTATGGCGGTGGCCTGCTCGAAGGCCGCCCCGACGATCTCCCGCACTGCGCAGTCGATCTCGCGCGCTGTCTCCTCGCTGAAATCGCGCGTCGGCGCCGCACCTCCCGGCATCTCCAGGAATCGTGATCTCTCCCCCTCGTAGGTCACGTGGCCGAGAGCGGCGACCATCCCGTAGC
>CAZTPK010000059.1:0-8524 GCA_964614765.1 uncultured Gammaproteobacteria bacterium | reverse complement strand
CCGTGTAGGCGGCGGTGCGGCTGAGTTCCGGGAAATCCACGCAGGCCTTCAGCTCCATCGGGTCGATGGCGGCAAAGAACACCATGGTCGCCACGCCGGCCATCAGGAAGGTGAGCCACAGCGCCGCCAGCAGCCGATACGGCCCCGGCACATACCCAATCTCTTCCATCACCGGTTTCATCTGCGAGTTCCTGTTGCCGTCCGTCGGACAAAATACACCTCATCCGCGCACATGCAAACCGTCGGTCGCGGGCCTCGATCTGTCGGGGTGGGCCAGGAAAGGGCCCGGCGGTGTGGCGCACCCGCCGGGCCGAGCAAGACCACCAGGGAGAGTGGTTCGAAGCAACCTCAGGGACTCGCCGCCTGCGTTGCGCCCTGGTGCGTGAGGCTGTAGACGTAGGCTGCGAGCAGGTGCACCTTGGCCTCGCCGAGGAACTCCTTGTGCGCGGGCATGCGACCCTGGCGACCGCCGGTGATCGTTTCGCGCACGCGCTCCTGCGATCCGCCGTACAGCCAGACATCGTCGGTGAGGTTCGCCGCGCCCAGCGCCGGGTTCCCCTTGCCATCGGCTCCATGGCAGGCCACGCAGTTCTGCGTGAACACTTCCTTGCCGCGTGCCGCCACCGTCGCGTCGACCGGCCGGCCGCTGAGGCTCAGCACGTACTCGGCGACGTCGTTGACCTTTTCCTCGCCGAGCAGCTCGCCCCACGGCGGCATGATCCCCTGGCGGCCGTTGAGGATGGTCTCCTTGATCTGCTCGGGCGCTCCGCCCCACAGCCAGTCGCCGTCGGCCAGGTTCGGGTAGCCGCGCGCGCCGCGCGCGTCGGCGCCGTGGCACTGGATGCAATAGGTCGCGAACAGGCGCTTGCCGACGGTGATCGCCTCGGGGTTGGCGGCCAGCGCCGGGATGCCCTGACCGGCGAACTTCTCGAAGATCGGGCCGTACTTGGCATCGGCGGCGGCGATCTCCGCGTCATACTGCTTGTACTGCGTCCACTTCTGCAGGCCTTCGAACACTGGCAGCCCGGGGTAGAACACCAGGAAGATCGCGCCCCACGCCACGGTGATATAGAACATGTTGAGCCACCAGCGCGGCAGCGGGTTGTTGTACTCCTGCAGATTCTCGTCCCAGACGTGGCCCATCGTCTCGACCTTCTGTCCGGCCGCGCGCCCGGAGTACCGGTAGGCGAAGTAGCCGCACCAGAGGATGCCGAGCACCGTGGGCACGGTGATGAACCACTTCCAGAAATCGGAGGTGAAATCGAAACCGCTTAAATCAGGCATTGCTGTTCTCCTTGCCGGGCGTTGCGCGCGCACGCGGCGCGTCGTCGTCGTCGAGCGGGATGCGGGCGGCGGCATCGAACCGGGCCTTGCTGCGGGAGTCATAGGCCCACAGCACGATGCCCACGAAGATGACCAGCACCATGACGGTGAATGCGGAGTGGATGGTCGAGAAGTCCATGGCCGTTACCTCCGGGTCTTCACCGCCGTGCCCAGCGATTGCAGATAGGCGACGATGGCGTCCATCTCGGTCTTGCCCTCGATTTCTGCCTTCGCCGCGGCGAAGTCCTCCTCGGTGTAGGGATGACCGAACGCGTTCTTCAGCACCGTCATCTTCCTGACCGTGAGCTCCGGATCGACCTTCGCCTCGGCCAGCCAGGGGTAGCCCGGCATGATCGATTCGGGCACCACGTCGCGCGGGTTGATCAGGTGAGCGCGATGCCACTCGTCGGAGTAGCGCCCGCCGACGCGCTGCAGGTCGGGTCCCGTGCGCTTGGACCCCCACTGGAACGGCCGGTCGTAGACGAACTCCCCGGCCAGCGAGTAGTGGCCGTAACGCTCGGTCTCCGCGCGGAACGGACGGATCATCTGCGAGTGGCACACGTAGCAGCCCTCGCGGACGTAGACGTCGCGGCCGGCGAGCTGCAGCCCGGAGTAGGGCTTCACGCCCTGTACCGGCTCGGTGGTGGAGTGCATGAAGAACAGCGGCACGATCTGCACCAGGCCGCCGATGCTGACCGCGAAGACGATCAGCACGATCATCAGGCCGATGTTCTTTTCGATCTTGTCATGAGCAATCATGATTGCCTTCTCTCCTCAATGAGCCATGGCCGGGACGAGCACCGGGGCCTCGACCGGCTTGGCGCCTGCGATCGTGCGCCACAGGTTGTAGGCCATCACCAGGGCACCGGCCAGGAACAGCGCGCCGCCGAGGAAGCGGATGATGTAGAACGGATGCATCGCCTCGACCGTCTCGATGAAGCTGTAGGTGAGCGTGCCGTCGTCGTTCACCGCGCGCCACATCAGCCCCTGCATGATGCCGGACACCCACATCGAGGCGATGTACAGCACGATGCCGACCGTGGAGGTCCAGAAGTGCAGTTCGACCAGCTTCAGGCTGTGCAACTCGCGGCCGAACAGGCGCGGAATGAGGTAGTACATGCAGCCCATCGACACCAGCGCCACCCAGCCGAGCGCGCCGGAGTGCACGTGGCCGATGGTCCAGTCGGTGTAGTGTGACAGCGCGTTCACCGTGCGGATCGACATCATCGGACCCTCGAAGGTCGACATGCCGTAGAACGACACCGACACGATCAGTATGCGCAGCACCGGATCGGTGCGCAGCTTGTGCCACGCGCCGGACAGCGTCATGATGCCGTTGATCATGCCGCCCCAGGAGGGAGCCAGCAGGATGACCGACATCACCATGCCCAGCGACTGCGTCCAGCCCGGCAGCGCCGTGTAGTGCAGGTGGTGCGGGCCGGCCCAGATGTAGGTGAAGATCAGCGCCCAGAAGTGCACGATGGACAGGCGGTAGGAATACACCGGCCTGCCGGCCTGCTTGGGGATGAAGTAGTACATCATCCCGAGGAAGCCGGCGGTGAGGAAGAAGCCGACGGCGTTGTGCCCGTACCACCACTGCACCATGGCGTCCTGCACGCCGGCATAGGCGGAGTAGGACTTCAGCAGCGTCACCGGCACGGCGGCGCTGTTGAAGATGTGCAGTATGGCAATGGTGATGATGAATGCGCCGTAGAACCAGTTGGCGACGTAGATGTGCTGCACCTTGCGCTTCACGATCGTGCCGAAGAACACGATCGCGTAGGCCACCCACACCACGGCGATCAGCAGATCGATCGGCCACTCCAGCTCGGCGTATTCCTTGGAGGTGGTGATGCCGAGGGGCAGCGTGATGGCCGCCAGTACGATGACGAGCTGCCAGCCCCAGAAGGTGAAGGCGGCGAGCTTGTCGGAGATCAGCCGCACGTGACAGGTGCGCTGCACCACGTAGTACGAGGTCGCGAACAGCGCGCTGCCGCCGAAGGCGAAGATGACCGCGTTGGTGTGCAGCGGCCGCAGCCGGCTGAAGGTGAGCCATGGCAGGTCGAAGTTCAGCGCCGGCCAGGCGAGTTGCGCGGCGATGACCACGCCCACCAGCATGCCGACGATCCCCCAGATGATCGTCATGATGGCGAACTGCCGCACCACCGTGTAGTTGTAGGTTTCGTTAGTGGCCATTCGGCCCTCCTCTCGTCAAATAGCTAGCCCCTCGACCGGAGCGGGACGAGGGCGGCATCGCTGCCACCCTCATCCGTGCATCTCCGTCCGAATCGTAACGCTACAGGCGCTGGAATTAGAAACCGATGCCCAAGTATGCGCCCGCTGTCCAGTAATCGTTGCTCGGTTCTTCGATCGTCAAGCCCAGCGCCCGCACGGCACTGACGGTTGCATCGCTGTAGTCCGGGTTCGTCAACCCCGCCGCCAGGTGATAGCGGATGTCGGCGCCCAGCTTGATCCCGGGGATGATCTCGTACTCGGCGCCACCAGCGAACTGAGCGCCGACGTCGAGATAGGCCGAGCTGTCCGACGGCGGGCTGATGACGCGGAAATCCAGGCCGACGGGGATGATCCAGGGCTGGAACTTGCTTCCCTGCATGAACTTGAGTTTCGGGGAGGCACTGACCGTCAGTTGGCTCAAATTGTTCGTTCCGGTGAACAACGATGCGCAATCTGCCAGAGACCCGATCCCGGCGAGCACACATTCCGCGGTGGGAACGACGAGGATAGATTCGGCCGATTCGATGTGACTATATTCGGCCATCAGTTCTGCATCCACGGCGACGGTCGGCAGCAGGCCCCAGGTGTTCGGAGTCAACTCGAAGTCGAAACCAGCGCCCACGTACCATCCGTTGTCGCCATCGTTGAGATTACTCGCGGATGGGCTCAGCCCGAGGACGTTTGCACCGTATATGTCCGTAAAAGCTCCGCCACCTCGGTCGTCACCCAAACTCGCGAAGCCGCCGCGGAAGAAGATCTCGTTGCCGGGCTTCTTCGGCTTCATGGCCGGGGCCGCCTCGACCTTGGCGACGCGCTCCTCGAGGGTCTTCACCGGCGCCTCGACGGCCGTGACCCGGGTCTCCAGGCTCTGCACCTGCTGCGTCTGCGCGGGCTCGGCGGCCTGCGTGGCCTTCAGCTCCTGGCGCAGCGCGGCCATCTCGGCCTCCAGCTGCATCAGCTTCCTTTCCAGATCGGCAGTGGAAGCGGCGCCCGCGGTCGTGCTCGCGGCAAGCAGCGCCGATGTGATGGCCATGGTCAACGTGTTCTTCTTGAATTGCATGAGAGCCCCCTTCATGGTTGCAGATGTCAAGGTGGTGGAGTTTCGGCTGAGTGCTGAAGCAAACGGAAATCGATGGTCAATGAGCCGTCGCGTCGCCTTCCGGCGCGGCGGGAACGAGGGGAATGACCGGCTTCATCTCGTTGAACGCGGCGTCGTTCCGGCAGAAGCTCAAATCCACCTGGGGAGCGCGCGAGCCGAGCGCCTTTTCGCAGACGGCGGTTTCGTCGCAACCCTCGCAGGCGCGGATCTGCTTTTCTATCTCGACGACCGGGTGGTGGTGCAGGTACTCCTCCGCGTCGATCCCGCGGCGCTCCAGCATCCGGTACAGGCGCAGCCGCTTGACGCGCCCGGCGAGCGCCCTGCGGAACTGGCGGCCGGTGTGGAAGTTCGCGAGGATGGCATAGCTCATCCGGGAGGCGACGTATGCGGCCATCAGGACGATGCCGGCGACGACGAGGACGCTCAATGCGTTCATATGACAGGAGATCCGGGCTTCTTGGAACTTTTCGTTGAGTGCAACTTTATGCATCGGGGGTGCGGAAAGGCTTGATCTGGATCAACGCCGGTCCGATGGCCCGACTGCGGCTATCCGCAGGCGACTTGCGTGGCGACCGCAATCGTCGCAGGATGCACAAAATATTGCGCATCCAGGGGGAGACTGACGCAACGCCATGAGCACCGCCGCCGACGCACTCACTGAAGACGCTCGCATCGTCGCCCAGCCCGCCGCGCTGGACATCTGGGACAAGAAGTACCGGCTCAAGGATCGGCAGGGGGTTGCCATCGACAAGAACGTCGACGACACCTGGCGGCGCGTCGCCCGGACGCTGGCCGACGTGGAATCCACGCCGGCGCTGCGTGAGAAGTGGTACGAACGGTTTCTCTGGGCGCTGCGTCGCGGCGCGATCCCGGCCGGCCGGATCACCTCCAACGCCGGAGCGGGGCAGTACAAACCTTCCACGTCGACCATCAACTGCACCGTCTCGGGGACCATCCACGATTCCATGGACGACATCCTGCGCAAGGTCCACGAGGCTGGCCTGACCCTCAAGGCGGGTTGCGGGATCGGCTACGAGTTCTCGACGCTGCGGCCCAAGGGCGCCTACGTGACCGGGGCGGGGTCGCACACCTCCGGTCCGTTGTCGTTCATGGACATCTACGATCGCATGTGCTTCACGATCTCCTCCGCCGGCGGCCGGCGCGGGGCGCAGATGGCGACCTTCGACATCGGACACCCTGACGTGCTCGACTTCATACGCGCCAAGCGCGAGCCCGGCCGCCTGCGCCAGTTCAACCTCTCGCTGCTCATCACCGATGCCTTCATGCGCGCGGTGAAGGAGGACGCCGAGTGGCCGCTCGCGTTCCCCTTGACGGAGGCGGAGGTCCGGGCCGAACGCATCGACCTGCACGACAGCCGCGACGTCCTGTGGCGGGAATGGCCGGTCAGCGACAACTACATCGTCGATGCGCAGGGCTTGGTGGCCTGCCGGATCCACCGCCGCATCCGGGCGCGGGCGCTGTGGGACCTCGTCATGCGCTCCACCTACGACTACGCCGAGCCCGGTTTCATCCTCATCGACCGTGTCAACGAGGAGAACAATAACTGGTTCTGCGAGGACATCCGCGCGACCAATCCCTGTGGCGAACAGCCGCTGCCGCCGTACGGATCCTGCCTGCTCGGATCGGTGAACCTGACGCGCTTCGTGCGCGATCCGTTCACCGAGAAGGCGAGCTTCGACTGGGCCCAGTACCGCGAGGTGGTGAAGGTGTTCACCCGGATGCTCGACAACGTGGTGGAGCTGCACGGTCTGCCCCTGGAGGCGCAGGCCGAGGAGATCCGGCGCAAGCGCCGTCACGGCATGGGCTACCTGGGCCTGGGCTCCATGCTGACCATGCTGCGCATGAAGTACGGCGATGCCGAGTCGCTGGCGTTCACCGAGCGGGTCACGCGCGAGATGGCGGTGGCGGGCTGGGAGGTCGGCGTGGAGCTGGCCGAGGAGAAGGGCCCGGCGCCGATCATGGACGAGCACTTCGCCGTCACTGCGGCGATGCTGCGGCAGCGGCCGGAGCTCGCGCGCGACGGCTACAAGGAGGGCGACAGGCTGCCCGGCCGCATCCTGCATGCGCGCTACAGCCGCTACATGCAGCGTCTCGCCAGCGTCGCGCCCGAGCTGGTGGACAAGATCGCCAGGACCGGGGCGCGCTTCACGCACCACACCTCGATCGCTCCCACCGGGACCATCTCGCTGTCGCTCGCCAACAATGCCAGCAACGGCATCGAGCCTAGCTTCGCCCATCACTACGTGCGCAACGTGATCCGCGCCGGCAAGAAAAGCAAGGACACGCTGAACGTGTACTCCTACGAGCTTCTGGCCTATCGCGCGCTGGTCAATCCCAAGGCGATGCCCGACAGCAGCGAGCCGGATGCGCAACTGCCGCCGTATTTCGTCACGGCCAACGACATCACCCCGCTGCAGCACGTGGAGATCCAGGCCGCGGCGCAGAAGTGGGTCGATTCCTCCATCTCCAAGACCGCGAACGTGCCGACGGATTTCCCGTTCGAGGACTTCAAGCACATCTACCTGTACGCCTACGAGAACGGGCTGAAGGGCTGCACTACCTTCCGCTTCAATCCCGAGGTCTTCCAGGGCGTGCTGGTTAAGACCGCCGATCTCGAGAACACGGTCTACCGCTTCGTGCTCGAGGACGGCAGCGTGGTGGAGGCGCGCGGCAACGAGGAGGTCGAATACGACGGCGAGACGCACACCGCCGCCAACCTCTACGACGCCCTCAAGGAGGGCTACTACGGCAGATTCTGAGCGAACATCATGACGAAGAGGATCGACAAGCGGATCATCGACGTGAGCGTGGTGAAGAACGCGCCGCCGGCGGAACCGGCCAGGGCGGAGGCGGCGCCCGAACCCGCACCGAAGGTCGTGCACATGCACGAGAAGGTCGAACGGCCGGAGATGCTCATCGGCTCGACCTACAAGATCAAGACGCCGCATTCCGACCACGCGCTCTACGTCACCATCAACGACATCGTGCTCAACCCGGGCACGCCGCACGAGCTGCGCCGGCCGTTCGAGATGTTCATCAACTCCAAGAGCATGGAGCACTTCCAGTGGATCGTGGCGCTGACGCGCATCATCTCCGCGGTGTTCCGCAAGGGCGGGGACGTCACCTTCCTGGTGGAAGAGATGCGATCGGTGTTCGATCCGAAGGGCGGCTACTTCAAGAAGGGCGGGCGCTTCATCCCGTCGCTGGTGGCGGAGATCGGCGACGTGCTGGACAGCCACCTGCGGATGATCGGGCTGCTGCGCGACGACCCGCGCGACGCGGCGCTGCGCCAGCAGCTCGCCGCCAAGCGCGCCGAGTACGAGAAATCGCTGCAGCAGGCCGAGGACAACGCCCCGGAGGAATTCCCCGACGGCGCCGTGCTCTGCCAGAAGTGCCTGACCAAGGCGATGATCCGCATGGACAACTGCCTGACGTGCCTCAACTGCGGGGAGTCCAAGTGCGGCTGATCGGCGCCGATCTCAGAGCTCGCCGGTGAGGAACTGCGCCCGGCCGTAGCCGAACGACCAGTCCTCGTCCGTCACGGTGACGAGGTTGATCATCACGTCCGAGGGCGCGATGCCGCAGGACTTCCCGATCTCCTCGACTGCAAGGCGGTAGAAGCGCTCCTTCATCCCCCGCGTGCGCGGGCGCGTCGTCACCTGGATGAAGACGAACCTCGGCGTGCGCGGTATGTCCAGCCCCGTGTCCTCCATGATCATGCGCGAGGCCGGATGCCGATGGACGATCTGGTAGCGATCGCGCTCCGGCACTCCGAAGGCCGACACCATGGCGCGGTGGACGGCATCGAGCATCGTCTTCACCTCGGCATCGGACCAGCCCTCGTAG
>CAZTPK010000058.1:0-8612 GCA_964614765.1 uncultured Gammaproteobacteria bacterium | reverse complement strand
GTCAAGGGCCGGCTGCGCGCCCGGCGCCTGTCGCCGCCATCCACAATCCTCTATACTGCGCCGCGTCATGCAGGGGGTCACCCTCCGGAGCGCTGTTCGCCGTATGGGCAACATTTGCCGGAATGCGCAAAGCGACAACAACAATCCACTGCGCGAGCGGCCGGCCGTGAACAGCGTCAGCCGCCCCGACCACAAGGCCAGTCTGTCGGCCCTCATGCTGGGCGCCCTGGGTGTCGTCTACGGCGACATCGGCACCAGCCCCCTCTACGCCCTGCGCGAGTGCTTCCTCGCTTCCCACCACGCCCTGGCCGTCGACGAGGCCAACGTCCTCGGGGTGCTGTCGGTGATCTTCTGGGTACTCATCCTCGTCATCTCCATCGAGTACGTCGCCTTCATCCTGCGGGCGGACAACCGCGGCGAGGGCGGGATCCTCGCGCTGACCGCGCTGGTGGTCGGACGGACGCGCAAGGAATCCGTCACCAAGCCGCTGTTCATCTTCCTCGGACTGGTCGGCGCCGCGCTGCTGTTCGCCGACGCCATGATCACGCCGGCCATCTCGGTATTGAGCGCGGTGGAGGGGCTGGAGGTCGAGACGGCCCTGTTCAGGCCGTTCGTCGTGCCGATTGCCGTCACCATTCTCGTCGTGCTCTACGTCTTGCAGCGTTACGGAACGGCCCGTATCGGCGCCGTGTTCGGCCCGGTGATGATGTTGTGGTTCACGACGCTGGGCATCATCGGCATCGTGCAGATCATGCAGGAACCGCACGTTCTGCGTGCGCTCAATCCGGCCTATGCCGTCGCCTTCTTCGTGGAGAACCACTGGGTGGCGTTCAAGGTCATGGGCTCGGTGTTCCTGGTCGTCACCGGCGGCGAGGCCCTTTACGCCGACATGGGGCATTTCGGCCGCAAGCCGATACAGTACGCCTGGTTCGGCCTGGTGCTGCCGGGGCTGGCCCTGAACTACTTCGGACAGGGTGCGCTGCTGCTGCGCTCGCCGGAGGTGCTGGAGAGTCTTTTCTATCAGACAGTGCCCTCGTGGGGCCTGCTGCCGATGGTGGCGCTGGCGACCGCGGCCACGGTGATCGCCTCGCAGGCGGTGATCTCCGGGGCCTTCTCGGTAGCCAACCAGGGCATACAGCTCGGGTTCGTTCCGCGTCTGACCATCATGCAGACCTCGGCGATGGCGATCGGGCAGATCTACGTGCCGGCGGTCAACTGGGTCTTCATGGTCGGCACGCTGGGGCTGGTCCTCAGCTTCGGAGAATCGGGGAGGCTCGCCGCGGCCTACGGCGTGGCGGTGTCCACCACCATGCTGGCGACCACGCTGTTCCTGTTCTTCGTCGCGCGCCGCGTCTGGAAGTGGTCGGTGCCGGCCTCCGTCCTCATCGCCATCCCGTTCCTGTGTATCGACCTTACCTTCTTCACCTCCAACCTGCTGAAGATCCCTGCCGGCGGCTGGTTGCCGGTCGTCTTCGCGGCGCTCATCTACCTGGCGATGGACACCTGGAAGAAGGGGCGCGACCTGCTCCAGGCCAAGCTCGCGGAGGAGCACTTCGCCGTCGAACTGTTCCTGGCCAGCATCGCCGGGGGCGGTCCGACCCGCGTCGCCGGTACGGCCGTATTCCTCACCTCCGACGCCGGCGGCGTCCCGCGCTCGCTGCTGCACAATCTCAAGCACAACAAGGTGCTGCACGAGACGGTGGTGCTGCTGACGGTGGAGACCGAGCGCATACCCTATGTGCCTGCCGAGGAGCGCATGGAGTTCGAGACCCTGGGCATGGGCCTGCATCGCATGCGCCTGAACTACGGGTTCCTCGAGCGGCCCGACGTCCCGGCGGCCCTGGAGGCCGTGGATCCGGCCGTGTTCAAGTACGACCTCATGGACACGACGTTCTTCCTGGGCCGCGAGACGATCATCGTCGGCTCCGGTGAGTCCCGCCTGATGCGATGGCGGCGCCGGCTTTTCGCGGTGATGGCGCGCAACGCGCTGAGCGCGGCGAGCTTCTTCCGCCTCCCGGTCAACCGGGTGGTGGAGGTGGGATACCAGATCGAGCTGTAGCGGCGCCGGCGGCCCGGCCGCGGCCCTCGCGCGCGCTCAGCTTCGACGCTCAGGCATCGGCGTCATCGGGCTTGTTCTTGCGCGTGGTGCCCGCCTCGGGCCGCTTCGCGGTCTTCTTCCTGGCGGTCTCCGCGGCCGGCTTCTTTGCGGGCGCCGGGGATTCCTGGCCCGGCGTGTTTCCGGCCCGCGGCACGGCCGCGCCTTCGCCCTCCGAGACCGCCTTGTCCGTGTCCTTGTTCATCACCACGATGCTGATGCGGCGATTGATCGGATTGTAGGGGTTCTTCTTGTCGAACAGCACCGAGTCGCTCAAGCCGACGACGCGCCCGATCTTCGCCTCGCTCAAGCCGGCCTCCACCAGGGTGCGGCGCGCGGCATTGGCGCGATCGGCGGACAGCTCCCAGTTGCTGTAGCCGTTGGCGCTGGCGAACGGCGTGCGGTCGGTGTGGCCGGAGATGCTGATCCGGTTGCCGGACTTGTTGATGACGCGCGAGACCTCCTTGAGGATGGTCTTGGTGTAGTTCTTCAGGTTGGCGCTGCCGCTGTCGAACATGGGCCGGTTTTCCTTGTCGACGATCTGGATGCGCAGCCCCTCGCTGGTGATGTCCAGCAGCAGCTGATCCTTGAACGGCGCCAATGCCTGGCCTGCCTCGATACTCTTCTTCAGGTCCTCGAGCAGGGACTCCATCTCGTCGCGTTCCTTTTTGCGGGCCATCTCCTCGAGCTCCTCGGCGGTGATGTCCTCAAGGGTGGCCTTGCCTGCGCTGGCGTCGTCGCTCTCGGTCTCGATCTCGCCCGGATCGTTGTGCTGGAGGGGATTCATGCCCTCGCCGGTGGGAACGTCCATCTCGCCGCCGTGCTTGATCATGCTGTTGCTCGCGCCGCCGGGGCCGGGCACCGCGCTCGGGTTGTTGAAGTAGTCGGAGATGGCGGCCTTCTGCTCCGGCGTGGTGGATCCGAGCAGCCACATCAGCATGAAGAAGGCCATCATGGCCGTCACGAAATCGGCGAACGCGACCTTCCACGAACCGCCGTGATGGCCGTGCCCGCCCTTCTTGATCCGCTTGATGATGATCGGCTGGTTGTCGTTCGCCATGGCGCGTTCCCCTTGCCGCCCCGCTCGCCGGCGCGCCCTACTTCTTCTGCTTCACGTGCGCTTCCAGTTCCTTGAAGCTGGGCCGCTCGTTGGAGAAGATGGCCTTGCGTCCGAACTCCACCGCGACCTGCGGGGCGTAGCCCTGCAGCGAGGCGACGATGGTCGTCTTCAGGCACTTGTAGAACTGGGATTCATCGCGGCCGATGTGCTCCATCAGCGAGGAGAACGGGCCGAAGAAGCCGTAGGCGAACAGGATGCCGAGCAGGGTGCCGACCAGCGCCACGGCGACGTGATGGCCGAGCTCCTCCGGCGGCCCGCCGAGGTGGCTCATGGTGATGACGATGCCGAGCACCGCGGCGACGATGCCGAAGCCCGGCAGGCCGTCGGCGATGCGCGAGACCGCGGAGGGCACCTGGTGGGCCTCCTCGTGGTGCGTCTCCAGCTCCACGTCCATCAGGTTCTCCAGCTCGATGGCGTTCATGTTGCCGCCGACCATCATCCTGAGGTAGTCGGTGATGAAGTCCACGACGTGGTGATCCTTCTGGATCGCGGGGTATTTCTTGAAGATGGCGCTCTTCTCGGGCTCCTCGACATCCGCCTCAAGCGCCATCAGGCCTTCCTTGCGGGCCTTGGTCAGCAGGTCGTACATGAGCGCGAGCGCGTCCATGTACAGCGGCTTCTTGTACTTGGAGCCCTTGAGCAGGGCCCCGAAACCCTTCAGCACCGATTTGATGACCTTGAAGGGATTGGAGATGATGAAGGCGCCGATCGCCGCGCCGAGGATGACCAGCAGTTCCAGTGGCTGGATGATGGCGCCGATGTGCCCGCCTGACAGGACGAAGCCCGACAGGATGCAGCTCATCATCACGATGATCCCACCGATGACGTTCATTTTCCCTTGCCCCCCCACATCCGGCTCGCAGATAACCTCGGAATCTATCGGCCGTATCGGCCCTTTCTTGACCTTGGGCTGGGCCCCCGGTCCGCCCGAGGGCTCGACGTCGAGGACGGCGCCGGGCCGCTGCCCCCCCCGGCCGATGGCCCTGCTCGGCGAAGGAGGGGGGCAGGGGCGCATTTCCGTCAGCCTTCTTGTGCGCGCGCGTTCGCGTTACACTCGCGGAGGGGCGTTACACCGCGGGGAATCCATAACGTGAACAATATCTTCCGTACCAAGCATCTGACGCCGGACACCCATGGGCACAGCGGGCTGCGGCGCTGCCTGACGGCCTTCGACCTGACCCTGCTCGGCGTCGGCGCCATCATCGGCACCGGAATCTTCGTGCTGACCGGCATCGCCGCGGCCACCCAGTCCGGCCCGGCAGTGGTCCTCTCCTTCATCGTCTCGGGCATCGCCTGCACCTTCGCGGCGCTGTCCTACGCCGAGCTGTCATCGAGCGTGGGCGGATGCGGCAGCGCCTACGGCTACAGCTACGCCGCCTTCGGCGAGATCTTCGCCTGGATCATCGGCTGGGACCTGATCCTGGAGTACGGCGTGGCGGTCGCGGCCGTGGCCAACGGCTGGTCGGGCTACTTCGGCAAGGTGCTCGGGCTGATGGGGTTCACCATCCCGGAGATGTGGACCAGGGCGCCGTCCATGGGCGGGTACGTGAACCTGCCCGCGGTGGGGATCGTGTTCCTGCTGATGGTGCTGCTCATCATCGGGGTGAAGGAGAGCGCGCGCACCAACGCGATCGCCGTTGCCATCAAGCTGGCCACGATTGCCGTGTTCCTCGCGGTGTCCGTGTTCAACGTCCATCCCGAGAACTGGTCGCCGTTCATGCCGTTCGGCTGGTTCGGCCACGGCGAGGACGGCAGGCCCATCGGCGTGCTCGCCGGCGCCTCGCTGGTATTCTTCGCCTACGTCGGCTTCGACGCCGTGTCTACGGCCGCGGAGGAGGCGAGCAATCCGAAGCGCGATCTGCCGATCGGTATCATCGGCTCGCTGCTGTTCTGCACGCTCATCTACATCGCGGTCTCGGGTCTCCTGACCGGCATGGTGCCCTACACCTCGCTCAACGTCTCCTATCCGGTGGCCTACGCGCTGGAGCAGGTCGGCGTGCGCTGGGCCTCGGCGCTGGTGGCGACCGGCGCCTTCATGGGACTGACCACCGTGATGCTGGTGCTCTATTACGGGTTGACGCGCATCATTTTCGCGATGGGGCGCGACGGCCTGCTGCCGCCCTATCTCGGCCACGTCAATCCGCGCACGCAGACGCCGGTGCGCGTGATCACCATCTGCGGCGTGGTGATGATGGTGATTGCCGGCTTCATCCCGCTGGGCGAGCTGGCCGAGCTGGTGAACATCGGTACGCTGGCGGCCTTCGTGATGGTCTGCATCGGCGTCATCGTGCTGCGCCGGACCCGGCCCGACATGCATCGTCCGTTCGTTACGCCGTGGAGCCCGCTCTTCCCGCTGCTGGGGGCGCTGTCGTGCGGCGCGCTGATGGCCTTCCTGCCGGTGCACACCTGGGAGCGGTTCATCATCTGGCTGGCGATCGGAATGGTGATCTATTTCGGCTACTCGGTTCGTCACAGCCGGCTTGCGACCGCCTGAGCGGCGGCGCCCGCGCCTAGAGCTGCTCGAGATAGGCCACGCCGCCCAGCTGCCGCATCTGCCGCATGATCCAGGCGCGGCGATCCAGGACGTAGGCGGACGGCGCCTCGGCGCGCAGACGCACCGGGTTGGGAAGCACGGCGGCCAGCAATGCGGCGTCGCCGGCGCTGAGCGAGCCGGGCGCGCGGCGCAGGAGATAGGTGGACGCCGCCGGCACGCCGTAGACCCCGTCGCCGAACTGGGCGATGTTCAGGTACACCTCCAGGGTGCGGCGCTTGCTCCAGGTCATCTCGATCAGCGCCGTGAACCACGCCTCGAGCCCCTTGCGAAACATGCTCTTGCCCGGCCAGAGGAACAGGTTCTTCGCGACCTGCTGCGAGATGGTGCTGGCGCCGCGCACGGTCCCCTCGCGCCGATTGCGCTGCCACGCCTTGCGGATGGCCCTGAGGTCGAAGCCGGCGTGGTAGGGGAAGAGCTGATCCTCGGCGGCGATCACCGCCAGCGCTGCATTGGGAGAGAGCTTGTCCCAATCGAGCCACACGTAGCGCGTTCGGTAGTCCTCGCGGCCGTCGCGCATTGCCTGCCATTTCGCCCGCAGCATGAAGGCGCTGGTGGGCGGATCGAGATGTCGCAAGACCAGCACCGGGCCCGCCGTCATCACCAGGAAGACGCACAACGCCGCGGCGATCCATCGCCAGGGGCGAAATCGTCTGGGCGTCCCTCGGCGCGCCATCGCACGCCGGCGTGTTCGGTCCGGGTCCGGATGCATCGGGCGAAACGGGGGGCGGCCGGCGTACGGGCGCTGATTCGCGATCCTCGAGCGGGCGCTCGCGGAATCCGGCGCTATTCTATCGCCGCATGAGCGAGATTGTGTGCTCCTGCCGCGCCGGCTTCGAGCGCGACTGCCGCGAGGAATTCGTGCAGCGGGCGCTGGCGCGCGGCATGGGGCCGTTGCCGGGCGCGTCGCTCCCGGGGGCCGGGTACGTTACCATCCGCGCCACCGGATCCGACGGCCAGGAGGAGCGACTGCGCGCGCTGCTCGCGCCGTGGCCGGTGTTCGCCCGGCAGACCTGGCTCGCACGGGCGTGGCTTCCGGACCTTTCCGCCGGCGATCGGGTGAGCCCGATCCTGACCGCGGCCGCCGGTTTGCGCCAGCGCGTGAGCGAGGTGTGGGTGGAGACCGCCGATGCGGTCGAGACGCGTCCGCTGATGCCGCTGTGCCGCGGCCTGGAGCGTCACCTGCGAGCGGCTCTCACGACGAGCGGGCTGCTGCGGCAGGATGCCGGACTGCCCCGCCTGCACGTCTTTCTTGCCGCTTCGACGAGCGCCTACCTCGGCTATGCGGACCCGCGCGAGAGCTCGCCCTGGCCCATGGGCATTCCGCGCCTGCGCATGCCGCGCGCGGCCCCGAGCCGCTCGGTGCTGAAGCTCGAGGAGGCGCTGCTCGTGTTTCTCACCGAGGAGCAACGCCGCCGCAGCCTGAAGCCCGGCATGCTCGCCGTCGATCTCGGCGCGGCGCCGGGCGGATGGAGCTGGCTTCTCGCTCGCCGCGGCCTGAGGGTGATCGCCGTGGACAATGGCCGGCTGGCGCCGGCCGCGATCGCGACCGGGTTGGTCGAGCACCGGCGGGAGGACGGCTTCGAATTCCGCCCGCGCGGGAAAGTGGACTGGATGGTCTGCGACATCGTCGAGCAGCCCTCGCGCGTGGCGCAGTGCATGAGCCAGTGGTTCGCCCAGTCCTGGTGCCGGCACGCCGTCTTCAACCTGAAGCTGCCGATGAAGCGGCGCTACGAGGCGGTGATGCAGGCGCGCGTCACCATCGAGCGTGCGCTGGCCGGGCGCAAGTTCGACCTCGCGTTCCGGCAGCTCTATCACGATCGCGAGGAGGTCACCGGTTTCTACCGCGACCTGGAAGGCTGATGCGGACACGAACCCTGTACGTCGCGCTCACCTATCACGGCTACGGACACATCGCCCAGACCGCCCCCGTGGTCAACGCGCTGTGCGCGCCCCGGCCGGATTTGCGCGTGGTCGTGGAGTCCGCCGCGCCGCGCGCGGTGCTCTCGGACCACTTTCACGTCCCGTTCGAGCACGTGGAATGCGCCACGGACTTCGGCATGGTCATGCACGACTCCCTGGACGTCGACGCGCCCGCGAGCCACGTCCGCTACCTCGCCCAGCTCGGGCGCTGGGAGGAGGATGTCGAGGCGTCGCTGCATCGACTGCGCCAGCACCGTCCGTCGCTGCTGCTCGGCAACGTGCCCTACATTCCGCTGCTCGCGGCGCGCCGCTACGGCTGCCCGGCGATCGCGCTGTGCTCGCTGAACTGGGCGGAGATCTACCTGGCGTATTGCGCGGCCTTGCCGGGGGCTGCGGACGTGCACGCGCGCCTGCTCGAGGCCTATGCCTGCGCACATGCCTTCATCCGCCCGGCGCCGAGCATGCCGATGCCGGCGCTGGCCAACACGCTCGAGGTGGGCCCGATCGCGCGCACCGGCCGGCGCGATCCGGCGCGCCTGAAGTCGTGCCTGGGTCTCCCACCCGACACGCGCGTGGTGGCCGTGTTCATGGGCGGGGTCCCCACGCCGCTGCCGCTGGCGCGCTGGCCCCGATCCGAGGGTGTGCACTGGCTGGTGGGCGGCAGCGACTGCCCGCAGCGTCCGGACATGACGCCGCTCGATCGAGCCGGCATGCCCTACATCGATGTCGTGACGAGTTGCGATGCGCTGATCACGAAGCCGGGATACGGTGGGTTTGCCGAGGCCGCGTGCAACGCCATACCAGTTCTTTACGTGGAGCGCGAGGGATGGCCGGAATCGCCCTGCCTCGTCAGCTGGCTGGCGCAGCACGCGCGCTGCCTGGCGCTCGAGCGGGCGGCGCTCGCGACCGGCGCGGTCATGGCG
>CAZTPK010000057.1:0-8694 GCA_964614765.1 uncultured Gammaproteobacteria bacterium | reverse complement strand
TGTCCGGCGCGTTGAGCTCGAGCAGCCGCTTCAGGCGGTTGTTGCGGTTGATCACCCGGCGGTAGAGATCGTTGAGATCGGAGGTGGCGAAGCGGCCGCCGTCCAGCGGCACCAGCGGGCGCAGCTCCGGCGGCAGCACCGGCAGCACCTTCATCACCATCCACTCCGGCTTGTTGCCCGAGGCGATGAACGCCTCGATGAGCTTCAGGCGCTTGGTGAGCTTCTTGATCTTGGTGTCGGAGTTGGTCTTCGGCAGTTCGTCGCGGATCTTGGCGATCTCGACGTTGAGGTCCATCGTGTGCAGGAGCTCCTGGATGGCCTCCGCGCCCATGCGCGCGTCGAAATCGTCTCCGTACTGCGTCAGCGCCTCATGGTACTGGTCCTCGGTCAGCATCTGCCCGCGTTCCAGCTGGGTCATGCCGGGCTCGATCACCACGTAGCATTCGAAGTAGAGCACGCGCTCGAGTTCGCGCAGCGTCAGATCGAGCAGCAGCCCCATGCGGGAAGGAAGTGATTTCAGGAACCAGATGTGAGCGACCGGACTCGCCAGTTCGATGTGGCCCATGCGCTCGCGCCGCACCTTCGCCAGCGTCACCTCGACGCCGCACTTCTCGCAGACCACGCCGCGGTGCTTCAGGCGCTTGTACTTGCCGCAGAGGCACTCGTAGTCCTTCACCGGTCCGAAGATCTTGGCGCAGAACAAGCCGTCGCGCTCGGGTTTGAACGTGCGGTAGTTGATCGTCTCCGGCTTCTTGA
The DNA here is from genome assembly GCA_964614765.1 of uncultured Gammaproteobacteria bacterium. Lineage (GTDB taxonomy): Bacteria > Pseudomonadota > Gammaproteobacteria > JAJPIJ01 > JAJPIJ01 > JAJVHZ01. The sequence goes on along the minus strand of CAZTPK010000057.1, from coordinate 7,938 downwards.
CCTCACCGAAGGACCATGACCGGATCTTCTCCGGGGAGGCCAGGCCGATGCTGATGGCGTCGAAATCTTCGACGTGCCCATGCTGCTTCAGAAGGTCGAGTAGGTCTTTCACTGCGTTCTCCTTCAGGTAATTACGTTGACCAGAGCGAAGTGCCGAGGCTTGGACTCAGCGCTGCTCCAGATCGATGTCGATGGCCAGGGAGCGCATTTCCTTCAACAGCACGTTGAAGGATTCGGGCATCCCCGCCTCCATGCGGTGATCGCCATCGACAATGTTCTTGTACATCTTGGTTCGGCCGCTGACGTCGTCGGACTTCACCGTGAGCATTTCCTGCAGGGTATACGCCGCGCCGTAAGCCTCGAGCGCCCACACCTCCATTTCGCCGAAACGCTGGCCGCCGAACTGCGCCTTGCCGCCCAGCGGCTGCTGCGTGACCAGCGAGTACGGTCCAGTCGAACGCGCATGCATCTTGTCGTCAACCAGGTGGTGCAGCTTCAGCATGTGCATGTAGCCGACCGTGACCGCGCGTTCGAACGCCTCGCCCGTGCGCCCGTCGTAAAGCGTCGTCTGCCCCGAACGCGGCAGCCCGGCAAGCTCCAGCATCCCCTTGATCTCCGCCTCGCTGGCGCCGTCGAAAACCGGGGAAGCGATGGGCACGCCGTGAGACAGGTTCCGGGCGAGCTCGAGGATCTCGCCGTCGCTCAGCGTATCGAGTTGCTCCTTCTTGCCGCTGCGGTTGTAGATCTTCTCCAGATAGCCCCGGATCTCTCCGGCACTGTTCTGCGCCTCCAGCATCCGTTCGATCTGCTGACCGAGCCCTCGTGCCGCCCAGCCCAGATGAGTCTCCAGGATCTGTCCGATGTTCATACGCGACGGCACGCCCAGAGGATTGAGCACGATGTCGATGGGCGTGCCATCGGCCATATGCGGCATGTCCTCGACCGGGACGATCATCGAAACCACGCCCTTGTTGCCGTGGCGGCCGGCCATCTTGTCGCCCGGCTGCACCCGGCGCTTCACGGCCAGATAGACCTTGACCATCTTCAGGACTCCCGGCGCAAGGTCGTCGCCGCTCGTGAGCTTCTCGCGCTTCTCCTCGTAACGCTGGTCGAAGTCGTGCTTCATCTGCTCGAACTGCTGAGCCGCCTTCTCGAGCTGTTCGTTGATCTCCTCTTCCTTGAAGCGGATCTCGAACCACTTGTCGCGCTTGACCTCCGAGAGGTACTGGCTCGTGATTTTCGTGCCGGCCTTCAGGCCGCCCGGTCCGCCCTGCGCTGTCTTGTTCACGAGCATCCGCTCGACGCGCTCGAACAGGTCGTTTTCGAGAATCCGGCGCTGGTCGGCCAGGTCCTGCTTGATCTTTGCGAGCTCGGCATTCTCGATCTCCAGCGCGCGGGCGTCCTTTTCCACGCCGTCGCGGGTGAACACGCGCACGTCGATGACGGTGCCGTTCATGCCCGAGGGCACGCGCAGAGAGGTATCCTTCACGTCGGAGGCCTTCTCGCCGAAGATCGCACGCAGCAGCTTCTCCTCCGGGGTGAGCTGGGTCTCGCCCTTGGGCGTCACCTTGCCGACCAGGATGTCGCCGGGGTTGACCTCCGCGCCTATGTAGACCACGCCCGATTCGTCGAGCTTCGCCAGCGCGCCCTCGCCGACGTTCGGTATGTCCGCGGTGATCTCCTCGGGCCCGAGCTTGGTGTCGCGGGCCACGCAGGTGAGCTCCTCGATGTGGATGCTGGTGTACTTGTCCTCCTCGACCACCCGTTCCGAGATGAGAATCGAGTCCTCGAAGTTGTAGCCGTTCCACGGCATGAAGGCGACGAGCATGTTCTGGCCGAGAGCCAGGTCGCCCAGGTCGCTGGATGAGCCGTCGGCCATGATATCGCCGCGGCGTATGCTGTCGCCCGGCTTCACCAGCGGTTTCTGGTTGATGCAGGTGTTCTGGTTCGAGCGCGTGTACTTGGTCAGGTTGTAGATGTCCACGCCCGCCTCGCCGGCCTCCGTCTCCTCGTCGTGAACACGCACGACGATGCGACTGGCGTCCACGGAGTCAACGATGCCGCCGCGACGCGCCACCACGCAGGTGCCCGAATCCCTGGCGACCACCATTTCCATGCCGGTGCCGACCAGCGGCTTGTCGGCGCGCAGGCAGGGGACTGCCTGGCGCTGCATGTTGGAGCCCATGAGCGCGCGGTTGGCGTCATCGTGCTCGAGGAACGGGATCAGCGCCGCGGCCACCGACACGGCCTGCATGTGCGAGACGTCCATGTACTGGATGCGATCCGGCGTCGACAGCGTGAACTCGTTCTGGTAACGCGAGGACACCAGGTCCTCGGTGAACCGGCCGTTGCCGTCCAGCTTGGCGCTCGCCTGCGCGACCACGTACTGGCCTTCGTCGATGGCCGAGAGGAACTCCACCTGGTCGGTGACGCGGCCGTCGACCACCTTGCGGTAAGGCGTCTCGAGGAAGCCGTACTTGTTGGTCCGCGCGAACACCGACAGCGAATTGATGAGACCGATGTTCGGGCCTTCCGGCGTTTCGATCGGGCAGACACGCCCATAATGAGTCGGGTGCACATCGCGAACTTCGAAGCCGGCGCGCTCGCGCGTGAGGCCGCCGGGCCCCAGCGCGGAGACGCGGCGCTTGTGCGTGACCTCCGACAGCGGATTGTTCTGGTCCATGAACTGCGAGAGCTGCGAGGAGCCGAAGAACTCCTTGATTGCGGCCGACACCGGCTTGGCATTGACGAGCTCCTGAGGCATGAGTCCCTCGGACTCCGCTAGGCTCAGGCGCTCCTTCACGGCGCGCTCGACGCGCACGAGGCCGACGCGAAACTGGTTCTCGGCCATTTCTCCGACGCAGCGCACGCGGCGATTGCCGAGGTGATCGATGTCGTCCACGGTCCCGCGACCATTGCGGATCTCGGTGAGCACCTTCAGCACGTCGATGATGTCGGACATCTCTCCGTACTGGGCCACGAGGCGCTTGGCCTCCTCGTCGGTGCGGCTGCGGAAGTACACCCCGTCGTAGAGGATGCCCGGGCCCACCACCTCCTGGCGTCCGACGCGCCGGTTGAATTTCATGCGGCCAACAGCGGAGATGTCGTAGCGATCCAGGGAGAAGAACAGGTTGTTGAAAAGATTCTCGGCCGCCTCCTTGGTGGGTGGCTCGCCAGGGCGCATCATGCGATAGATCTCCACCTGCGCCTCAAGCGCCGTGCGCGTGGAGTCGATGCGCAGCGTCTCGGAGATGTACGGGCCGTGATCGAGGTCGTTGGTATAAAGAACCTTGACCTCGTCGATCCCCTTGGCGATGAGCTTGTCCAGCACGTCCTTGGTGATTTCGGTGTTGGCGTCGAACAGGATCTCGCCGGTGGCCTTCGCCACCACATCGCGCGCCAGCACCTTGCCGAGCACGTACTCGCGTGGCACTTCGATCCTCTTCAGGCCGGCCTTCTCCAGTTCCTTGATGTGGCGCATCGTGATGCGCCGGCCCTTTTCGACGATGACGTTGCCCTTGTTGTCGGTGACGTCGAAATTGAGCGTCTCGCCACGAAGGCGGTCGGCCATCAGCTCGAGCTCCAGCCTCTCCTTGGAGAGACGGAAAGTGTTGGTGTCGAAGAACAGCGTCAAGATCTGCTCGGCGGTGTAGCCGAGCGCGCGCAACAGGACTGTCGCGGGTATCTTGCGCCGGCGATCGATGCGAACGTAGACGTAGTCCTTGGGATCGAACTCGAAATCGAGCCAGGATCCGCGGTAGGGAATGACCCGCGCCGAGAACAGCAGCTTGCCCGAGGAGTGGGTCTTGCCCTTGTCGTGGTCGAAGAAGACGCCCGGGGAACGGTGCAGCTGGGAGACGATGACGCGTTCGGTGCCGTTGATCACGAACGTGCCGTTCTCCGTCATCAGCGGGATCTCGCCCATGTAGACTTCCTGCTCCTTGATGTCCTTGACGGTCTTCGCCGAGCCGGACTCCTTGTCGTAGATGACCAGGCGAACCTTCACGCGCAGCGGCGCGCAGTAGGTCACTCCGCGGATCTGGCATTCCTTGACGTCGAACACGGGGGTGCCGAGCCGGTAGCTGACGTACTCAAGCCGGGCATTGCCCGAGTAGGATTCGATCGGGAACACCGATTTGAAGGCCGCGTGCAGACCCACGTCCCCGCGCTGCTCCGGCGGCATGTCGCTTTGCAGGAACTCGCGGTAGGAATCGATCTGCGTTGCCAGCAGGTACGGCACATCGATGATGGCCGGCCGCTTGCTGAAGTCCTTGCGGATGCGCTTCTTTTCGGTGAAGGAGTAGGTCATTCGTCTACCTCAGTCGCCCAAATAGCAGAACTGGTATGGCCCCCTTGACCGCGGGGCCGTAAAAGAACAAAGCACGACGGGCGGCTCGCCACGAGCCGCCCATCGCCGTCGCACCTCCAGGGCGGTGCGCGTGCGCCGCCCCCTGCAACCTCACTACTTGATCTCGACCTTTGCGCCGGCTTCCTCGAGCTGCTTCTTCATTTCGGCAGCCTGCTCCTTGGTCACGCCTTCCTTGACGGTGGAGGGCACGCCCTCGACCAGGTCCTTGGCCTCTTTCAGGCCCAGCCCGGTGATGGCGCGAACCACCTTGATCACGTTGACCTTGTTGTCGCCAAAGGCGGTCATGACGACGTTGAACTCGGTCTGGGCCTCGGCGGCAGGCGCAGCGCCGCCGGCGGCGGCGCCGGCAACGGCGACCGGGGCCGCCATCATGGCGGCGGACACGCCGAACTTCTCCTCCATCGCCTTGACCAGCTCGACGACGTCCATCACGGTCATGTTGGAAATGGTTTCCAGAATCTCTTCTTTGCTAACGGCCATGGGAATTACTCCGTAAGTAATGATTGGTTCGTGAGTTTCGGTCTAGGCGGCCTGCTTCTGATCGCGCACGGCGGCAAAAGCCCGCACCAGCTTGGCGTGCGGCTCGTTGAGCGTGCGCACGAACTTGCTGATCGGAGCCTTCAGTACGCCGCACAGCATCGCCAGGGCCTCCTGCTTCGTCGGCAGCTTGGCCACCTGCTCGATGGCCGAGGCCGGCAGCAGCTGACCGCCGATTGCGACGCCGCGAACAACGAGCTTCTCGTTGCTCTTGGCGAACGCGCTGACGACGCGCGCGGCGGAACCCGGGTCCTCCAGCGAGAGGGCCAGGATGAGCGGGCCGGTCAGGCTGTCGCCCATGCACGCCAGATCGGTGCCCTCGAATGCGCGCCGGGCAAGGGTATTCTTGACCACACGCATGTAGACACCGGCCTCGCGAGCGTTCCTGCGCAATTCGGTCATCTGCGCGACCGTCAGCCCGGCGTACTCTGCCGCGACTGCCGAATGCGCGCGTCTGGCGACCTCTGCGACTTCCGCCACGACCGCTTGCTTCTCTTCAAGCGTCAACACTTGCATATCTCCTGGTTGAGGCGACGAGCCGGATTTCGAAATCCAAACCACGCCCGTGCCTGTTACACCACCAGTGCCTTCACGATTCGAAGGCGCCTTACGGTACCCTGGCCAGGACAATTACGACTCCGCACCGGGTGATACCGTCTGCGCAGGCGACTCTTCGATTGCCCTCCGCCGCGCTCGCAACGCGCGAAGTACCGGACGGCAATCCAGAACGCATTAAGCCCTCCCGTTGACGGCGGGCACCTGCGGTCTTTGACGTCTGCAGGCCGGCGCACGCGCAAGCCCGCAGCCCAAAGTTCTTTCACCATCCGTCGGCCCCTGACGCGACCGACGGGAAACGTCTCGTCTCCTTCAGGACGGCAATTCCGTCCGATCGATTACGATGCCCGGACCCATGGTGGTCGACAGCGTGACCTTCTTGAAATAGATACCCTTCGAAGTGCTCGGCTTGGCCTTGCGCAGGTCGGACATCAGCGCATCGAAATTCTCGCGCAGGGCCGTCACGTCGAAGGAGACCTTGCCGATGGCGCAGTGAATGATGCCCGCCTTGTCTGCGCGGTATTGAACCTGGCCGCCCTTGACGGCCTTGACCGCGCCGGCCACGTCGGTCGTCACCGTGCCGGTCTTGGGGTTCGGCATCAGGCCGCGCGGACCGAGAATCTGGCCGAGCTGGCCCACCACCTTCATGGCGTCCGGCGTGGCGATCACGCGATCGAAGTCGATCTCGCCACCCTTGACCTTGGCGGCGAGGTCATCGAAGCCCACGATGTCCGCGCCGGCTTCCTTCGCGGCTTCCGCGTTCTTGCCCTGCGCGAATACGGCAACGCGCACGGTCTTGCCGGTGCCGCGCGGCAGCACGGTGGACCCACGCACCACTTGATCGGACTTCTTGGCGTCGATGCCAAGGTTCACCGCCACTTCCACGCTTTCGTCGAACTTCACCGACGAGCACTTCTTCAGCAGATCCAGCGCGTCGTTGACCGGGCGCGGACCGTTCGTCCCTGCCAGCTTCTCGCGTATGGCCTTGTCGCGTTTGGTGATCTTCGCCATGACTACATGCCCTCCACTTCGATGCCCATGCTGCGCGCGGTGCCGGCGATGGTCCGCATTGCGGCCTCCAGCCCGCCGGCGGTCAGGTCAGGCTGCTTGGTCTTGGCGATCTCCTCGACCTGCTTGCGTGTGACCTTGCCGACCTTGTCCTTGTTGGGCACCGAGCTCCCCTTGGCGGCACCGGCGGCCTTGCGAAGCAGCACGGAGGCCGGCGGCGTCTTGGTGATGAAGGTGAAGCTGCGATCCGAGAAAACCGTGATGACCACCGGTATCGGCAGGCCGGGTTCTATGCCCTGGGTCTTGGCATTGAACTGCTTGCAGAATTCCATGATGTTCACGCCATGCTGGCCGAGGGCCGGACCGACAGGCGGACTGGGGTTGGCCTGTCCAGCCGCTACCTGCAGCTTGACGTAGGCCTGTATCTTCTTTGCCATGTTTCGTACTCCGCGGGTGCAAGCGCCGTCAGGCTCCCCGTTTCAATGTGTCCACACATTACGGTCGCGACTCGGGTCAATCCTTGTCGACCTGACCGAACTCCAGCTCCACCGGCGTGGCGCGGCCGAAGATCGACACCGCGACGCGCAGACGGTTCTTCTCGTAGTTGACCTCCTCAACCACCCCGTTGAAGTCGGTGAAGGGCCCCTCCTTGACGCGGACCACCTCGCCCACTTCGAACAACACCTTCGGACGGGGCCGATCGACGCCTTCCTGCATGCGCTGCAGGATGGCCTCGGCCTCCTTGTCCGTGATCGGCGTCGGCTTGTCGCTCGTGCCGCCGATGAATCCCATGACCTTCGGCACGTCCTTCACGAGGTGCCAGGTCTCGTCGTCCATTTCCATCTGCACGAGGACGTAGCCCGGAAAGAACTTCCTGTCCACCTTGCGCTTCTGCCCGTCCCGCATCTCCACAACGCCCTCGGTGGGCACCAGGATGTCACCGAACTTCTCCTGCAACCCCGCGCGCTTGATGTGCTCCTCCAGAGAACGCTTGACGTGATTCTCGAAGCCGGAATAGGCGTGAACGACGTACCATCTCTTGGACATCGTCCTCAGCCTCCCATCGTCGTCAGCAGACGCACCACCCATGCGATGAGCATGTCCAGCAACCAGAGCAGCACGCCCATCACCACGACCACCGCCACGACCACCCACGTGGTCTTGATCGTCTCGCTGCGCGTCGGCCATACGACCTTGCGCACCTCGATCTGCGACTCGCGCAGGAAGCCCGCGAACTGGCGCCCGGCCTCGGTCTGGTAACCGATGAACCCGGCCGCGATGATCGAGGCCAGGATCCCGAGCACGCGCACGAGCACCGAGGCGTCGGCAAAGTAGTAGAACGCGCCCATCGCCGCAGCGACGAGCAGTGCGGCCACCCACAGCTTCAGAGTGTCGAAGCCCGACGCTTGCGATTCAACCTTGGAGTTCATAGTCGCTGCTTTACTCATGACCCATGCTTACCCTGGGCC
>CAZTPK010000056.1:0-8739 GCA_964614765.1 uncultured Gammaproteobacteria bacterium | reverse complement strand
GGGCTACATTGCCGATTACACCGTCGCGCCGTTGGACGGAAAGCTGACGCTTACCGTGACGCTCAAGTACTACCAGGGCAGGCCGGTGATCGAGTCGCTCCGGCGAGTGAGCCGGCCGGGACTGCGCATTTACCGCGGCAAGAGCGAGCTGCCCAAGGTGATCGGCGGCATGGGCGTGGCCATAGTTTCGACCTCTCGCGGGCTGATGACCGACCGCGCCGCGCGCGCGCAGGGCATAGGCGGCGAGATCATTTGTTACGTTTCCTAACTGAAAAGAGTGCGGTGACATGTCACGGGTAGCCAAGAGACCAATCAAGATTCCCAAGGGCGTCGAGGTGAAGATCGACGGCCAGGGCGTCGCCGTGAAGGGCGCCAAAGGCACCATGACGCACCGGATCCCGGCGGGCGTGAGCGTGGCGCTCGAGGGCGACAGCCTGCAGGTGAAGATGAGCGAAACGGGCAAGCGCGCCAGCATGTTTGCCGGCACGACGCGCGCGCTGCTCAACAACATAGTCACCGGCGTATCTTCGGGGTTCGAGCGCAAGCTCGAGATCAACGGGGTGGGCTATCGCGCCGCAGTGGCGGGCAGGAGCCTCAGCCTGACGCTGGGGTTCTCGCACCCGGTCAACTTCACGATCCCCGAGGGCATAACCATCGAGACGCCCAGCCAGACCGAGATCGTCGTCAAGGGGATGAACAAGCAGCTCGTCGGCGAGGTCGCCGCGAAGATCCGCGCGTACCGCCCGCCGGAGCCTTACAAGGGCAAGGGAGTGAAGTACGCGAGCGAAACCATCCTGCGCAAGGAGGCCAAGAAGACCTGATCGGTCTCGAGGTGAAGAGCAGCCATGGCAATCAGCAAGAAAGACAGTCGCATTCGCCGCGCGGCGCGCGGGCGGGCGAAGATCAAGTCCCTGGGCATACACAGGCTGTCGGTGCACCGCACGCCTCGCCATATCTACGCGCAGGTCTTCGCCCCCGGCAGCTTCGACGTCGTGGCGAGCGCCTCGACGGTCGACAAGGCGATGCGGGAGCAGTTCAAGGGCGGTGGAAACGTTGCCGCCGCGGCGGCGGTGGGCAAGCTCATCGCGGAGCGTGCCAAGTCCGCCGGCATCTCGCGGGTCGCGTTTGACCGTTCCGGTTTCAAGTATCACGGCCGAATCAAGGCACTTGCCGATGCCGCGCGCGAGTCCGGCCTGGAGTTCTAGGAAAAGCGAGCAGGATCCGATTGGGAGTTGATGAATGAGCGCCACAGGTACCGCAGATAACACCGATGGTTTGCGCGAGAAGCTCGTCGCGGTGAACCGCGTCGCCAAGGTCGTCAAGGGCGGCCGAATATTCAGCTTTGCAGCACTGACGGTGGTCGGTGACGGCGAGGGCCGCATCGGCATGGGACGCGGCAAGGCGCGTGAAGTGCCGGCGGCGATATCCAAGGCCATGGAGGCGGCGCGCCGCGACATGCGCGCGGTCGCGTTGAGCGGCCGGACCATCCCCTACGCGGTGGTCGGCCAGCACGGATCGGCCAAGGTCTACATGCAGCCGGCCTCCGAAGGCACCGGCGTGATTGCCGGCGGCGCCATGCGCGCGGTGTTCGAGGTGCTCGGAGTGCAGGACGTGCTGGCCAAGTGCATCGGGAACTCCAATCCCATCAACGTCGTCCGCGCGACCATCGAGGGCTTGCGCTCCATGCATGACGCCGAGCACTACGCGACGAAGCGCGGCTTGGCGGTCGAAGAGATTACGGGCTGATACCCATGGCGACGAAGACAGCGAGGAAGGGGGGCACCATCAAGGTGACCCAGACGAAGAGCAGCAACGGGCGCCTGGAGAGCCACAAGGCGTGCGTACGCGGGCTCGGCCTGCGCCGCATCGGCCACAGCGTCGACGTCCAGGACACCCCGGCCAACCGCGGCATGATCAGCAAGATCGCCTACATGCTCAAGGTCGAGGAATAATCATGCGACTGAATACCATCAAGCCCGCTGCGGGCGCCAAGACCAAGAGGACGCGTGTGGGGCGCGGTATCGGCTCCGGCCTGGGCAAGACCGCGGGGCGCGGCCACAAGGGCCAGTACGCCCGCGCCGGCGGCTACCACAAGGTCGGCTTCGAGGGCGGACAGATGCCGATACAGCGCCGCCTGCCGAAGTTCGGATTCAAGTCGATGACGGCCGCGGAGACCGCGGAGGTGCGCCTCGGCGACCTCGGCAAGGTCAAGGAGCCGGTCATAGACCTCAAGGCCTTGCAGGCCGCCGGCTTGGTGCACTCCGGCGCCAAGCGCGTCCGCGTATTTCTGCGCGGCGAGCTCAAGAGCGCGGTGTCCGTGAAAGGCCTGATCCTGACGAAGGGTGCCCGCGCGGCCATCGAAAAGGCCGGCGGTAAGATTGAGGCCTGACTTGTCCGCCACGACCGCCAGCACCGGACTCACACTGGGCAGCGTCGGCAAGCTGACGGAGCTGCGCGAGCGGCTGCTGTTCCTGCTCGGCGCCCTGGTCGTCTACCGCATCTGCACGCACGTACCGGTGCCGGGCATCAACCCGGTCGCCTTGGCGGAGCTGTTCGAGTCGCAGCGCGGCGGAATCCTGGACATGTTCAACATGTTCTCCGGCGGCGCGCTGCAGCGGTTCTCCGTCTGCGCGCTGGGGATCATGCCGTACATCTCCGCCTCCATCATCGTCCAGTTGATGGGCTTCATCTACCCACCCTGGGAGCAGTTGAAGAAGGAGGGCGAGCAGGGCCGCCGCAAGCTGACGCAGTATGCGCGGGTCGGTACCGTCATACTCGCCGCATTCCAGGCCTTCGGCGTGGCGGTGATGCTCGAGGCCCAGCACGCGGGCAACCTCAACCTCGTGGTCAATCCGGGCATCGCCTTCAAGATCACCGCGGTGACGAGCCTGGTGACCGGGACCATGTTCCTGATGTGGCTGGGCGAACAGATCACCGAACGAGGCATAGGCAACGGCATCTCGATCCTGATCTTCGCCGGCATCGTCGCCGGTTTGCCGCAGGCGGTTGGCAGCACCCTGGAGCTGGCGCGGACCGGCCAGCTGAACTTCCTGCTGGTGGTGATGATCCTCGTGCTGGTGCTCGTCGTGACGGGCCTGGTCATCTTCATCGAGCGCGGGCAGCGCCGCATCACCGTGAACTACGCCAAGCGCCAGGTGGGCAACCGCGTCTATGCCGGTCAGGCCAGCCACCTGCCGCTGAAGATCAACATGTCCGGCGTCATCCCGCCGATCTTCGCCTCCAGCCTGATCCTGTTCCCGTCGACTCTGGGCAGCTGGTTCGGCTCGACCGAGGGGATGGGGTGGCTGGCGACGCTGTCGAACTCGCTTTCGCCGGGCCAACCGCTGTACATCCTGCTTTATGCGCTCGCGATCGTGTTTTTCTGCTTCTTCTACACGGCCATCGTGTTCAACCCGAAGGAGACTGCGGAGAATCTCAAGAAGTCGGGCGCGTTCGTGCCGGGCATCCGGCCGGGCGAGCATACGGCCAAGTACATCGACGGTGTCATGAGCCGGCTGACCCTGGTCGGGGCCATCTACATCACGCTGGTGTGCCTGCTGCCGGAGATCATGATCTGGAAGCTGAGCGTGCCGTTCTATTTCGGCGGCACGTCCCTGCTGATCATCGTGGTCGTCGTCATGGATTTCATGGCGCAGGTGCAGGCGCACCTGATGTCGCATCAATACGAAGGCCTGCTCAAGAAGGCCAACCTGAAGAGTTCGCGGCGGTAGGACAGCGGGGCCGAGGGTAGCGAGAGGAAGGTGTCATGAAGGTCAGAGCATCAGTGAAGACGATTTGCCGCAACTGCCGAATCATCCGGCGCAAGCGGGTCGTGCGCGTCATTTGCACGAACCCCAAGCACAAGCAGCGCCAAGGTTGAGGCAGGGCCAGAGAGCTAATACAATCCGCGGCCCTTCGGGCCCGCGGGCAATCGCGAAGGCAACAGAGAGGTTCTCAGTATGGCGCGTGTAGCAGGCGTAAACATCCCGGTGCAGAAGCACACGGACATCGCGCTCCGGTACATATACGGTATCGGACCCACCCGTGCGCGTGAGATCTGCAAGGCGGCAGGCATCGAGCCCACGACCAAGGTCAAGGAATTGAGCGAGGATCAGCTCGACCGCATTCGCGCCGAAGTCGCGAAGTTTACCGTCGAAGGCGACCTGCGCCGGGAAATCTCGATGAACATCAAGCGGCTGATGGATCTCGGGTGCTACCGCGGACTGCGCCATCGGCGGGGCCTGCCGGTCCGCGGGCAGCGCACGCGCACCAACGCGCGCACCCGCAAGGGACCGCGCAAGGCAATCAGAAAGTAAATGCAGGCAGGCCGTTAGACCGGAAAGCAGACAGGCATGGCAGACAATACCTCAACCGCAGCCCGTGCGCGCAAGCGCATCAAGCGCAATGTCGTGGACGGCGTCGTGCACGTGCACGCATCGTTCAACAACACCATCATCACCATCACGGACCGGCAGGGCAACACGCTTTGCTGGGCGACCTCCGGGGGCAGCGGGTTCCGCGGTTCACGCAAGAGTACGCCCTTCGCGGCGCAGGTCGCCGCCGAAAAAGTGACGGCGACGATGAAGGAATACGGGATCCAGAACCTCGAGGTGTACGTGAAGGGTCCGGGACCGGGCCGCGAGTCGGCTGTCCGCGCCCTGAATGCCGCCGGTTTCAAAGTCACGAACATCACCGACGTGACGCCCATCCCCCACAACGGTTGTCGGCCGCCCAAGAAGCGCCGCGTTTAACGAGTTCGCGATCCGGGAGCAGTTTATGGCGAGGTATATCGGTCCCACATGCAAGAAGAGCCGCGCCCAGGGCATGGACCTGGGTCTGAAGGCTCGCGGTCGTTCGCTAGAGAACAAGTGCCAGCTCGAGAAGCCACCGGGCCAGCACGGCGACAATCGCCAGCGCCGCACCTCTGACTATTCGCTGCAGCTGCGCGAAAAGCAGAAGTTGCGTTACATGTACGGCGTGCTGGAGCGCCAGTTCCGCAACTACTACGCGGAGGCCGCGCGGCAGAAGGGCGCCACCGGCGAGAATCTGCTCAAGCTGCTCGAATGCCGCCTCGACAACGTCGTCTACCGCATGGGTTTCGGCGCCACGCGCGCGGAGGCGCGCCAGCTGGTACGCCACAAGGCGGTCAGCGTGAACGGAAAGACGGTGAACATTCCGTCCTACAGCGTTCGGCCCAACGACGTCGTCGCCATACGCGAGCATGCGCGGAAGCAGCAGCGCATACAGGACGCGATCGCGGTCGCCGAGCAAATGGGATTGCCGGAGTGGGTGGACGTCAACGCGGGCAAGATGGAAGGCGTGTTCAAGTCCGTCCCGGAACGCGTCGATCTGCCGCCGGACATCAACGAGGCGCTCGTAGTAGCGCTGTACTCCAAGTAAGGCGTGAATCGCCATCAAACCGGAGAGGAATACGATGCCCGCACTCGCAATCGATTTGCTTAAGCCGCGCCTGGTACACGTCGAACCCGTCAACCAGCGATGCGCGAAGATCACGCTCGAGCCGCTGGACCGCGGCTTCGGCCATACGTTGGGCAATGCCCTGCGGCGCGTCCTGCTCTCCTCGCTACCCGGCTGTGCGATCACGGAGGTGGAGATCGGCGGCGTCCTGCACGAGTACACCACCATAGCCGGCGTTCAGGAGGACGTCATCGACATCCTGCTGAACCTGAAAAGCCTCGCGATCCGCATGCACGCCAAGAAAGAGGCGACTCTCACGCTGAACAAGCGCGGGCCGGGGCGGGTGACCGCAGGGGACATCGCGCTGGATCACGACGTGGAGATTGTCAGCCCCGATCATCACATCGCCACGCTGAACGAGGGCGGCGAGCTCAATATGACCATGAAGGTCGTGCGCGGGCGCGGCTACCAGCCGACCACGGCGCGCGAGACCTCCGAGGAGACCCAGGCCATAGGGCGGCTGAAGCTCGATGCGCCGGGTGGCCTACGAGGTGCAGAACGCACGTGTGGAGCAGCGCACCGATCTCGACAAGCTGGTTCTGACGGTGGAGACCACCGGCGCCATCGATCCGGAAACGGCGGTGCGCGACGCCGCTCACATACTCAAGGACCAGCTGTCGGTGTTCGTCGATCTCTCCGGCGCCGAGACGCCGGTGATTGGCAAGCCGGAGTCTCCCGCGGTCGATCCCATCCTGCTTCGTCCCATCGACGATCTGGAACTCACGGTTCGCTCGGCGAACTGCCTGAAGGCCGAGAGCATTCATTACATCGGCGATCTGATACAGCGCACCGAGGTCGAGTTGCTGAAGACCCCGAACCTCGGCAAGAAGTCGCTGACGGAGATCAAGGAAGTGCTGGCCTCGCGCGGCCTGTCGCTGGGTATGCGACTGGAGAACTGGCCGCCGGCGCAGCTAGCGGGACGTGACTAGCAGCGCGCGGGTGTCCGCACCAGTAGTAAAAACATCAGAGGATTAATCCATGCGTCATCGCAATACGGGCCGCCAATTGAGCCGGGACTCCTCGGCGCGCAAAGCGCTGATGCGCAATCTTGCGCAGTCGCTGTTCCGCTACGAGCTGATCAAGACATCCTTGCCGAAGGCCAAGGAGCTGCGGCGTGCCGCCGAACCCCTGATTACCCTGGCAAAGAAGGACAGCGTCGCCAACCGCCGTCTGGCCTTCGATCGCCTGCGCGATCGGGAGGTGGTTTCGAAGCTGTTCCGCGAGCTGGGGCCGCGTTATGCGCAGCGTCCAGGCGGTTATCTGCGCATCCTGAAGTGCGGTTTCCGCGACGGCGATTGTGCGCCGATGGCGTGGGTGGAGCTGGTCGACAGGCCGCAGCCCGCGACGGCGACCGGCGCCCCGTCCGAATAGAGGCGGTTGCGCCAGACAGTGAGATGCGGCCGGGCAGAGTCCCGGCCGTTTGCTTTGCGGACCCCTGAATGATGATCGTGCTGGCAACGGATTTCGGCCTGGAAGGACCGTATATCGGGCAGCTCATGCGCGTGTTCCACGAGCAGGCCCCGGGGGAGCAGGTCGTCACCCTGTTCGCGGACATGCCGGTATGGAACCCGAAGGCGAGCGCCTACCTGCTTCCGCCGTACACGCACGGCTTCCCGCCAGCGACGGTCTTCGTCTGCGTCGTCGACCCGGGCGTCGGTTCGCATACCCACGCTCCGGCGGCCGTGCGCTGCGATTCGCGGTGGTTCGTCGGCCCCGACAATGGCCTTTTCGAGCTGGTACGGCGCCGAGCGCGCGAAGTGGAGGATTTCCGCATCGCGTGGCGTCCGCCCGAGCTGTCCGCAAGCTTTCATGGACGCGACCTCTACGCGCCCACCGCGGCGCGCCTGGCGCGGGGGATCCTGGAGGGGCTGGAGCCGACCAATGGCCTGAGACTGGGGGACTGGCCCGACGATCTCGCGGAGGTCATCTACATCGATCACTACGGCAACGCCCTGACGGGGCTTAGGGCCGGCCACCTGGATCGTGGCGCGGAGATCCTGGTAGGCAACGTCGCCGTGCGGCCGGCATACACCTTCGCGGCCGTCGCGCGCGGCGAGGCGTTCTGGTACGAGAATTCCAACGGGCTCGTCGAGATCGCGGTGAACCAGGGCCGTGCGGCGGACGTCCTCCGCATCGCCATCGGTGACCCCATCAGGCCGGTGCTGCCGGCCTGAAGGAAAATCGGTCCTCGCAGGCGCCAGCCGGCCGCGGGCGCAGGGAGAAGCCTCGATGCCGAACTCGCGGGAGACGGCGCCAGGGCGGCGCCGATCGGTTCATGGAGGAACCAGCAGGTGCCGCAGCGTCCGACCATCCTCGTAACGCAGATCGCTTAGCATCCAGACGCTGCCCAGCTTTTGCAGCAGGGCCTCGATCCGCCGCGTGCGGCCGCCCTCGAGCCCGCAGTCCACCTTCACCGATGCCGTGTCACCCACGATCTCCTCGCCGCCCACGCCGCAGGCGAGCGGAAACTCCTGCGTGTCGGTGAACGGATCGCCGTTTAGGTTCGGCGGCTCGTCCTCCGGCTGCGGCCTGTTCAGCTCCCCCACGAGCAATGCCTGCAGGTCGGGCGTCAGCCAGGGCCCCTTGCGCGCGACCGACTCGTGCGTGAACGCCGTGTCGCCCGCGAAGTGCGCCGTGTAAAGCTTCGACACCGCCTCCGCGGGCGTCCTCGCCCCGGTGCCGTCGGCGTGCGCGATTGCGCTGGCGGCACATACAAATAACAGCGCGGGGAACAGTCCGGGCCGGCCGGTTCGTGGCGATGCGCTGCAATGTGCCGTGGCGTTCATGGTTGTCGCGGACTCCGCCTCGTGGCCCGATGTCCGAATGCGCGAGATGCGGATTAATCGAAGTGTAGCGCAGGCAGAACGGATCCGCCGCCCGCAACTGCGGCGCGGCTGCGCGTTCGAATGCCATGCACCCCAACACTCATTCATCAGGAGGAGTCACATGAAGACGACAGCCCTGGGTTCGGCGATTGCGTTCACGCTCGCATCCATGTCCGTGGCGCATGCGGAGGAGAATCCGTTCGCCGCGCAAGACCTGAAAGGCGGCTACATGGTCGCCGAGGCGGCGGCCGGAGAGAAGCGGGTCGGGCGCGACATGGCCGGCAACGAGGTCATCCTGCCCGAGAACTTCGAGTATGGCGGCGACAACACCGGCGCGTACGCCGGCGGCAAGATCGGTACGGGCGCCAAGGACCCCGCGGTGTGCGGCACGTTCACCGACGCGACCTGCTCGATCGAGTACGTGAAGGGCAAGTGA
>CAZTPK010000055.1:0-8775 GCA_964614765.1 uncultured Gammaproteobacteria bacterium | reverse complement strand
GTTCTGGGTCTTGTTCGGAACCTGCAGGGCGGTGCCCGGGAAGTCCAGGGCGAGCCTCGCCGGATTGTCGATGGTAAAGCTCAGCGGCTTCGCCGTCGGCGGCGCGTCCATCTCCAGGCGAAGCTGGAGCTTGTCGCCCGGCAGAGTCGACACCTTGATGTCCTTGAGCGTGTTGGCGCTGGCCATCGTGGTCCAGGCTGGCAGCAGCAAGGCGCCTATCGCGAGGACGGTCATCCGCAACAACCGACGGTAACTTGTTTGACTGAGTTTAACGGTCGTCATAGTCGTTTTACCTCACCCTTTGCCTTACTCCTGCTCGGTTAACGCCAACGTCGCGGGGCGTTCTTCGAGCCCCCCACTGCTAGTGTTGATGATCTCGCGAAGCTCGATCTTGTCCTCGGCGATGTTCAGGATCTTTCCGTAGTTTCGGCCCATGTAGTTGCCGACCCGCACGCGATGAACCGTGCCCTCCTTGTCGAGAACGATGCCCCAGAGCTGATTGTTGTCGTTCAAGGTGCCCACCATGCGCAAGGCATCGAGCTCGAACTGTTCGAGCTCCTCGGGGTTGCGGCCCTCGATCTCCCGGCGCAGCGCCGCGGTCTTGGCGTCGTCGCCGCCCGGTCTCGCGGTCTCCTCGGTGCGCTGCTTCAGGAAGCTTTCGAACGGATCGCGCTTGCCGGCCTCCGCCGCCTGGTACGCGTACGTCTCGGGCACGATGAGCTCCGGCAGCGGTTGTATCGTCGTGCGGGCCGGGCGCGCGTTGATCTCGGCGATGTAGCTTTCGAGATCGCTCATGTCGGTCGAAACACATCCGCTCGTCAGGAACACCGTCGCGCCGAGGATGCCCGTTACGGCGGGCCGGAAGGTCCTATTGGCTGGCTTGCGCATTTTCTGCCGCCGCCTCCTCTTCTTCGTCCATATAACGGTAGGTCTTGGCCGTCGCCTGCATCATCAGCTTGCCCTTCTCGCCGCCGGCCGGGCGAATCTTCACGTCGTGCACGGTGACGATGCGCTGCAGCGCGGCCACGCCGCTGATGAAAGAGCCGAACTGGTGGTAGTCGCCGGTCACCTGGATCTGGATAGGCAGCTCCACGTAGAACTCCTGCGGCTGCTCGGCGCCCGGCTTGAAGATATCGAACTCCAGTCCGGCGCCCAGCCCGGTCTGGGAAATGTCCTGCAGCAGGTCGGGCACCTGGGTCTTGCTCGGCAGCTTCTGCAGCAGCTCGCCCATGGTCTGCTTGATGTCCTCGAGCTGCTTCTTCAGCACCTCCAGGTTGGCGGCCTTCTGCTGCTTGCCCTCGAACTCCGCGCGCAGCTCCAGCTCCCGGTTCTGAGCCATCTTGAGCTCCTCGATCTTCGGGGTGGTGAGCCTCCAGTAGCCCAGGCCCATCACCGCGGCGCAGATGAGAAGGACCGTCGCGACCTTCACCGGGATCGGCCAGGTCCCGATGTTTTCCATCGTCAGATTACTGAGATCCGACATCTTCATGGCGTACCTCCGCTACCTGCCGAACCTCCCGATGCCTCGGTCTGCGAGTCGCCCTGGGGCTTGGGAACGACCTGTTCGACCTTAAGCGTGAAGTCGCTGAGACGCTCGCCCTCCTTCGAGGTCGTCTGCACGACGTCCAGCTTCGGCTGGGTCACCCATTTGGACGCCTCGATATTGCGCATGTAGCTGGACACGCGGGTCTGCGACTGCGCAGTGCCTTGCACGGTGATGGCGGTGCCGGTCTGATCGATACTGGTGAGGAACATGCCCTCGGGGAGCGTATTGACGAATTCGTCGAACAGCCGCACGACCAGCGGGCGGTTCGCCTCGAGCGTCTGGATGGCCTCGATACGCTTGACCAGGCGCTCCTTCTCGCGCTCCAGCGTCTTGATCTCCTCGATCTTCTTGTCGAGCGTGGCGATCTCCGCCTCCAGCCGCGCGTTTCGCGACCCCTGGTAGGCGATCCGCTGATTGAAGTGCCATTGCACGAGGGCGACGATGCCGCAGGCCGCAACGGCCGAAAGCGCGAGTATCGACAGGAATTTCTTCTTTTGCTGGCGCCGTATCTCGGCGCGCCAGGGAAGCAGATTTATGTGAGCCATTAGTCGAAGCTCCTCAGCGCCAGTCCGGTCGCAATCATCATGGCCGGCGCGTCGTTCTGGATGACCTCCTTGCGGATCCGCGGCGAGACCGTCATTCCCGCGAACGGATTTGCGACCGTGCAACGGGTTCCGGTCTTGGCCTCGATCGCGTCTGCCACGCCGCCGATCGCCGCGCAGCCGCCGGCGACGTAGATCTGGTCCACCGCCCCGATCTGGCTGGCCGAGTAGAAGAACTGAAGCGCGCGACTGATCTCCATCGCCATGGATTGCTTGAAGGGCTCGAGGACCTCGGGCTCGTAATTGTCCGGGAGGCCGCCCTGCCGCTTGGCCAGGCCCGCCTCCTCGTAGGACAGTCCGTAGCGGCGCTGGATCTCCTCGGTCAGCTGCCGGCCTCCGAACTGCTGCTCGCGGCTGTAGATGATGCGCAGGTCCTGCATGACGCTCAGAGTCGTGAGCGTGGCGCCGACGTCAGCAACCGCGACGACCGCGTCCTGGCCCTGCCCCGGCAGGTCGCGCATGAGCAGCCCCACGGAGTTCTCCAGCGCGAAGGCCTCCACGTCGACCACCTGCGCTATCAGGCCGGCGTTCTCCAGCGCCGCGACACGCACATCGACGTTGTCCTGCCGGGACGCCGCGAGCAGGACCTCGACCTTGCCGGGCTCGTTGGGAACCGGCCGCAGGACCTCGAAGTCCATCCGTACTTCGTCGAGACGATATGGAATATACTGATCCGCCTCGATCATGATCTGGTTTTCCATCTCCTCGTCGGAGAGGTTGGCGGGCATCGTGATGACCTTGGTGATGACGGCAGAGCCGGCCACGGCGCACGCGGCATACTTGGTGCGGGCCCCGGACTTCTTCACCGCTCGCTGGATAGCCTGGCCGACCAGCTCCACGTCCGAGACATTCCGGTCAGTGACGGAATTGGGCGGCAAGGGCTCCACGGCGTAGCTCTCCACGTGATAACCCTTGCTGCGGCGGCTCAGCTCGATCAACTTGACGGACGTTGACGAGATGTCTATCCCGAGTAGAGGAACCTTTTTTTGCCGTAGCAGCGCCACTGGTTTTCCCTTCTAAAGTCGACGTTTATGTTTCATACATCGCTTTTAACATTAACTCGTATCGGCAACTATAGTTGAAGTGATGTTAAAAAACAAATCAAATCTTTTAGGTAATCCCCTAAATGTCAAAGGTATTTTGACTTTGATGCGCTCCCGAACCAGATCTTGAGCCGGATTTTTCCCGAAACACCATATGTTGCGTTGGACCTTCAATCTGCTCCTGGCCTCGTTCCTCGCCGCGACGGTCGCCGCCGCTGCGGTGGTCTGGTACCTGATTCCGGGCCTGCCGGCCGTCGATGCGCTGCGCGATATGCGACTGCAGGTGCCGATGCGCGTGTACACCAGCGACGGCGTGCTGATCGGCGAGTTCGGCGAGAAGCGTCGAATTCCGGTCACGCTGACCGAGGTCCCCGACATTGTGGTCAAGGCTTTCCTCGACGCGGAGGACGATCGGTTCTACGAGCACCCTGGCGTCGACTGGCAAGGCATAATCCGTGCCACGGCCTCCGAGCTTCGTCGCGGCGATCGGGGTCAAGGCGGCAGCACGATCACGCAGCAGGTCGCGCGCGCCTA
Organism: uncultured Gammaproteobacteria bacterium; assembly: GCA_964614765.1. Lineage (GTDB taxonomy): Bacteria > Pseudomonadota > Gammaproteobacteria > JAJPIJ01 > JAJPIJ01 > JAJVHZ01. The sequence continues at coordinate 5,050 of CAZTPK010000055.1, read as the reverse complement.
TTTTCTGAGTCCCGAGAAGACCTACATCCGCAAGATCCGCGAGATGTTGCTGGCCCTGAAGATCGAGAAGCAGCTCAGCAAGGACGAGATCCTCGCGCTTTACCTGAACACGATTTTCCTCGGCCAGCGCGCATACGGCATCGGGGCCGCGGCCCAGGTCTATTACGGCAAGGGCCTCTCGGAGCTGACCTTGGCCGAGGTGGCGACTATTGCGGGAATACCGCCGGCGCCGTCGGCCTACAATCCTGTCACGAGTCCGAAGGAGGCCCTGAGGCGGCGCAGTTATGTCCTGCGGCGACTGCTCGAAAAGGGGCACATCTCCCGGGAGCAGCACGACGTGGCGATGGCCGAGCCGATCGAGACGCGCGTGCATGGCCTGCGGCTGGAGGCCGAGGCGCCCGACGTCGCCGAGATGGTCCGCCAGCAGATGGTCGAGAAGTATGGCGAAGAGGCGGCGATGACCTCGGGCTACCGCGTGTACACCACGGTGGACAGCAGGCTGCAAGCGGCGGCGACCAAGGCGCTGCGGACCGCGCTCATGGACTACGATCGCCGTCACGGTTACCGCGGTCCCGAGCGCCACGTGGAGTTACCCCCCGATGCCACCGTGGGGCACTGGCAGCGGGCGGTGCAGGGCATTCCCGCCGTGGGTGGTCTTCAACCGGCCGTCGTGACGCGCGTCGGGGAGCAGACGGTGCATGCCTACACGGCCGTGTATGGCCCCATCGAGATCGCATGGGCGGGCTTGTCCTGGGCGGCCCCGTACATCGACAAGGACCACCGGGGCCGAGCGCCACGCAAGGCGGCCGACATCCTCAAGGTCGGTGATGTCATCCGCGTCCAGCTCGAGGACGGGGTGGACGCAGAAGACTCCAAGAAGGCGACCGATGCCGAGAAAGGCGCCGGTGACAAGCAAGCCGGCGCGCCTCGCTGGCGATTGGCGCAGGTGCCGGTCGTACAGGGCGCACTGGTCTCCATATCCACCTCCGATGGCGCCATACAGGCCATGGTCGGCGGGTTCGACTTCCAGCAGAGCAAGTTCAACCGGGTCACGCAGGCGCTGCGCCAGCCGGGCTCGAACTTCAAGCCGTTTCTCTATTCCGCCGCCCTGGACGCCGGCTTCACCCCGGCCAGTCTCATCAACGACGCCCCGGTCGTATTCGACACGCCGGGTGGCGTCAACCCCATCTGGCGGCCGGAGAACTACGGCGGGGAGTACCACGGACCGACGCGCCTGCGCGAGGCGTTGAGCGCCTCGCGCAATCTCGTTTCGATAAGGTTGCTCAGCGCGATCGGCATCGACTACGTGGCCGATTATGCGCGTCGCTTCGGGTTCGCCAACGAGCGACTGCCGCGCGATCTGTCGCTGGCGCTCGGCACGGGCGTGGCCACACCGCTCGAGGTCGTTCGTGGCTACAGCGTGTTCGCCAACGGCGGCTACCTGGTGGACCCGTACGTAATCCAGCGCGTGGAGACCGGCGACGGCATCTTGGTCATGGAAGCGGACCCGGTGCGGGTCTGCGCCGAGTGCGAGACGGCGGCCTCGACGTCGCCGGTGACGGCCGATCCGATGATGCGGCCCAAACGCATCGCCCCGCGGGTCATCGGTGCGGAGAACGCGTGGATGATGAACTCGATGATGCAGGACGTCATCAAGGCCGGCACGGCCAGGCGCGCCCTGGCGCTCAAGCGCAAGGATCTGGCGGGCAAGACCGGCACGACGAACGAGCAGCGCGATGCGTGGTTTTCCGGGTTCAATGCCAAGGTGGCGACGACCGTCTGGGTCGGTTTCGATCAGGTGCAGCCGCTTGGCAAGGACGAAACGGGGGCCCGCGCTGCGCTGCCGATGTGGATGAACTACATGGCCGTGGCTCTCGAGGGCATGGAGGAGGCGACCATGTCGCAGCCGCAGGATCTGGTCACCGTACGCATCGATCCGGTTACCGGCAATCTCGCCAGATCGAGCGATGCGGATGCCGTATACGAGACCTTCCGCAGCAATGACATACCCGTACAGGAGTCCGAGGGTGCACCACTCGGTCACGGCGCCGACGGCCCCGCCGTCCAGGGTCCCGAGCAGTTGTTCTGAGGCGGCAGCCGGCAGGCGGTGACGACGTTGCGCGAGCGTGGCGGTAGGGCATCACGGCAGTTGCGCCAGACCGTCGCGCATCTCGCCGCGCAGTTGCTGATGGAGGACGGTGCGCTGAGTTACGGGGCCGCACGGCGCAAGGCAGCCGCACGAATCGGCAATGTGCGCGGCCGTGACCTGCCGGACCTCGCGGAAGTCGAGGCGGCATTGATGGAGGGCCAGCGCATATTCGGCGGGGCTCTGCACGCCGAGCGTCAGCAGGCCTCTCGAGTCGAGGCATTGCAGGCCATGAGGTTCCTGGCCGAGTTCGAGCCGAGATTGGTGGGCCGGATACTCGCGGGCACGGCGGGGCCCGAAGCGCCGGTCTGTCTGCACGTCTTCGCCGAGAGCGCCGAGGAGGTCCTAGCGTATCTGCATGAACGTGGCGTGCCGTGTGAACTGAGCGAGCGGCGGTTTCCCGACCTGGGGACCTACCCGATGATCCGTTTCGTGGCGGGCGTGCGCCGGGTTGAACTGGTCGTCTTCCCACGCCACGGGCCGCGTCAGGCCCCGCTGAGCGACGTGACCGGCAGACCGATGGTCCGCGCGGACATCGCCACGGTCCGTGCGCTGGTGGATCGGCCGGGCACGGCCGGCCCCGCAAGCTGACAGCGCACGGAGCGGGAAATGACGAGGCGGCCGCCCGACCCGGAGGGTGCGTCGGTTGAGCACATCCTGCGCGTCGCGGTCGATGTCCCCCGGCGCACGCTGTTCGATTACCTCCCGCCTTCCGGGGCCAATGCCGGGGCGATCTGCCCGGGGCTACGGGTGCGGGTGCCGTTCGGGCGCGGCGAACGCATCGGCGTAATCATGCAGATCGGGCGGGTCGGGGAAGGGACCCACGCCTCGCCCAAGCGCGCCCGCGCCCTGCTCGACGATGCCCCGATCTGGTCGGCGGCCCTGCTTTCGATCATCGAGTGGGCCGCCGCCTATTACCACCACCCTATCGGCGAGGTCGTTTCCGCCGCGTTGCCGGCCTCCCTTCGCCGCGCCGTACAAAGGCGGCCGGAGATGCCAGAGGCCTATCGGGCTACCGATGCGGGCAGGGGCGCAATCGAACGCTTGCGGCAGCGGGCGCCGAGACAGGCAGCGGTGCTGCGGGCGTTCCTGGCGCATGACGGAGCGCTGACGCTGGATGCGCTCCCCGCGAGCGACCGACCTGGACGCGCGATACTGAAGACCATGGTCGCGCGCGGATTGATAGAGCCGGCAGGTCGTGACGCCGCGGCACCGGCACGCGCTCGCGATGCGCCACCGCGCCTGTCGGCAGCGCAGGCCGCGGCAATCGAGTCGATCACGCGCCGGCTGTTCGATTTCCGGGCCTTTCTCCTCGACGGGGTGACCGGCAGCGGCAAGACCGAGGTCTACCTTCGCGTCATCGAGGCCGTGCTCCGCGCCGGTCGGCAAGCGCTGGTGCTGGTGCCCGAGATCGGCCTGACGGCGCAGACCGTACGGCGCTTCCAGGCCCGCTTCGGTTCGCGCGTCGTGCTGATGCATTCCGGCCTGGGCGATGCGCAACGCTCGCTTGCATACGAGCAGGCGCGCAGCGGCGTCGCGGACATCGTCATCGGCACGCGCTCCTCGATATGGGTTCCGCTCGCGCGGCCGGGAGTCATCATAGTCGATGAGGAGCACGACGAGTCGTACAAGCAGCAGGAGGGTTTCCGATACTCGGCGCGCGACGTGGCGGTGATGCGGGCGCGACGCGAGTTGATACCCGTGGTGCTGGGCTCGGCGACACCGTCGCTGGAGAGCCAGCATAACGCCAGCGCAGGCAGGTATACGCGCCTGCACCTGCCGGAACGCGTCGGTGCGGCCACACTGCCGACGCTGCGGATCCTCGACGTGCGCACACGTCCCTTGCAGTCCGGCGTCAGTGAGCCGGTTCTGACGGAGATTTCCGAGGCCGTGAACCGCGGCGGGCAGGCGCTGGTGTTCCTGAACCGCCGTGGATATGCACCGACGCTGTTGTGCGATGCCTGCGGCGGTGTGGCCATGTGCACGCGTTGCGACGCACGCATGACCTGCCATGCCCGCGACGGACGATTGCAATGCCATCATTGCGGCGCACAGCGGCCGATCCCCGCGGCTTGCGAGCGATGCGGCGCCGCCGGGCTGCTGCCACTGGGCCAGGGTACGGAGCGCGTTGCCGAGCTGCTCGAGGCACGGTTCGGCAGCGGCCGTGTAGTCCGCATCGATCGGGATACGACGCGGCGGCGGGGGGCCATGGAAGCGGCGCTCGAAGCGGCGCACTCCGGTCGCGCATCGATCCTCATCGGCACGCAGATGCTGGCCAAGGGGCATCACTTCCCTAGCGTGAGCCTGGTCGCGGTGCTGAACGCCGACGCGCAGCTGTACAGCGTCGATCTCCGGGCGACCGAGCGGCTGGCGCAGCTGTTGGTGCAGGTGGCCGGCCGCGCGGGCCGGGCCGAGAAGCCCGGGACGGTGCTGATACAGACGCGCCTGCCCGAACACTGGCTGTTCAGGGCGATGCGCATGCAGGACTACGCGGAGATGAGCAGGACGATGCTCGAGGAGCGCGAGTCGGCCAATCTGCCGCCGTTCAGCGCCCTCGCCCTGGTGCGCGCCGAGGCCACTGCGGCAGCGTCGCCGGAGCGATTCCTGCAACGCCTGGCCGATGCCGTGGCCTTGGAGAGGGACCGCTCTCAGGCCACCGAGGTGGAAGTCTTCGGGCCGCTGCCGGCGCCGTTGGTGCGCCGAGCCGGGCATTTTCGTTCGCAGCTGATGCTGCAGTCACGGCAGCGGCCGGCGCTGCACCGCCTGCTCGATGCCGTAATACCGCAGATCGAGACCTGGCCCGAGGCAAGGCGCGTGCGGTGGTCGCTGGACGTCGACCCCGCGGAACTGTACTGACCCCGCGTCCCCCTGGCGCCGGCGGAAGCGGCTGCCGCGCCTGTGCGG
>CAZTPK010000054.1:0-8839 GCA_964614765.1 uncultured Gammaproteobacteria bacterium | reverse complement strand
GGGTCACTGCCCACGATCGCGCCGAAGCGGTTCAACCCGGAGCGGAAGGCATGGCTGCCCGTGCTGCACACCACCCGCGGCGCGTGGCATTTCACCGCCCTGTACAGCAACACCGCCAAGGCCCACGAGCTCGGCAAGACGCGCGACTGGGTGGTGATCTACTTCTACGATTCCGACCACAACGAGCGGCAGCGCACGGTGGTGACCGAGACCCGCGGGGAGATCGAAGGCCGGCGCGTGGTGCGTGGGCGAGAACGCGAATGCCTCGCTCATTACGCCGGGGCCGCCAACCAATAGCGGCGTCGTTCAACTTTTCGTTCGCTGGTGGGCGCAGACACTACAGCCACGCGCGCCACTGCCGATAGCCTCGTTACCGCGCGGCCCCCGCTGCTCATCGGGCACTCCAAACGCTACGGAACAGTCCTGGGGGTCGAGCGGCTTTACCTGCACCTGCACACCGCAGGAACCCAGCGCGCAGGTGCGGCTTCGGCGACCCCGTACAGCGGCCGATAGCGGTAAGGACCGGCCGCGGCGTGTCCCTTCGCGTCAGCGATCCGGCAGGCCGAGGGCGGCCATCAGGTCGCGGATCATGTGCCGCTCCTCCAGCGTCAACTCCGGATGCCAGCAGTCGACCAGAAAGACGACCCGTCGCATCCCGCCCTCGTGAAACACCTCGTGACCGAAGGAGTCGTCGAAGACGAAGGCCACGCCGGCCTGCCAGTTGCGCGATTCCTTCCCGACGCGGATCCGCGCCCCGCCGTCGGTATCCAGGCCCAGGTGATAGCGCAGCCCCGAGTTGGTGAAGGCACAATGCGGCTTCACGTGCGTGCCCGGCGCCATGATCGAGTAATAGGCCAGGCCGCCGCGGTCGGAGCAGGTCGGCAGGCTCTCGATGAGCTGAGTGGTGAGCGGGCAGGCGGCGCAGTTCTCCTCGAGCTTGCGGTTGTCCCGGAAAAGGTTGAAGACGCTCCAGTCGCCGCCGGGGGGGAACGCGACGGGGCACGGGCTCGCCGGTGTCGGGATGAAACTCCACGATGGTGCCGCTGCCCTCGCCGGTCAGCCAGGCCACGCCGTCGACGTCGACGGGCACCCTGTGCGGATGGGTGTTCGCCGGCAGACCCCACTCATCGAACGTCTCCGACGCCGGATCGAAGCGCGCGAACGTGTTGCCCGCCGTCGCCACCAGGAAGATGCGGCCGTCCGGGCCGGCGTGGGATCGCGCGCGAACTGCGGCGTCGGCGCCGGCCATTCGGCAACCTTGCCGGCGATGCCGCGCGCGCAGGGTTCGATGCCGTAGCTGGAGCCGCCGGCGTGCGCCGCGAGCGTCGCCACGCCAGCGCGACGCCGTCGTCAGCCGGCGTGCCGCGCGCGGCGAGCGGAACGCTGCGGATGCGGACGCCGGGTGATTACTCCTCGTCGTCGAGCTCATCGCTGCCTCCTTTGCGATTCCTGGAGTCGAAAGCCGCTCGCTGCGGCCCCCGGGTGATCGCCGCGAGGTTCCCTCAAGGAGACGACCGCGCTTGCCGGTCCGCGGTTCCGGCGCGAGTGCGCGAGTTCGCAGAACCCCCGGTCCCGCCTGAAGCTTGGCCCACGCGCGCCGATAACTACGGCGACCCTATGAACGCACGCGTGATCGTCATCCACGGCAAGACCGCCGATGGCAGGACCTTCCGGCCCAGCGACTGGACGGAGCGTCTGTATTATGCCGTGGCCAGCTACGGCCCGCATGGGAAGGTGACGTTCAACCCGTTCGTGACCATCAAGATGACCGAGGACAGCCGCTGCGTGGTGATCGACACGCGGCTGAAGGAGCAGGACCCGATCGTCTTCAGCTTCGTTACCGGCTTCGCGCGCGACAACCAGTTGCAGATGCTCGACCAGGACGACCGCCCGATCGCCGCGCCCGGGGCCCGGATGGCCGCGTAGACGGCTGGCCGCGCGTGCGGCCACCGCCGTCTCAACCGGGGGTCTCGCCGCTATCGGGCCACTCCCGGATGTAGCGCTTCATCATCTCGTTGTGCCGGGCCAGCTCCTCCATCGCTGCCCGGATCAGATCCCGGATCGAGAGCACGCCCGCGACACGCCCGTCGTTCACGACCGGCAGATGGCGGATGTGGCGCCCGGTCATGGCCGCGATGACCTCGCCGAGCTCATCCTCGGGGCTCGCGGTGAACAGATCGCGGGTCATCACCTCGTCGACGCGTGTGCTCTTCCAGGCCTCGGGCAGGCGCTTCAGGGTGCGGATGATGTCGTGCTCGGTGACGATGCCGGCGGCCTTGCCGCCCTCGCCGAGTATGAGCAGCGAACTCACCCGCAGCGCGAGCATGCGGTCGACCACGTCGCTCAACGTCTGATGCGCCTCGATGGTGTGCACCGAACCGCCCTTGCTCGCGACGATCGCCCCGATGTGCATGGCCCCCTCCCAGGTCGAATTGCCGCAAGGATGTTAGGGGCGCGCGCCGAGAGCCGTCAACCGCACCGCGGCCGCTGGGTCGGCGACCTTGCCGCGCATGAGGTTCCGCGTCGGGACGCGCAGGCGCCGACCCCGACGGCGCCGATCTGAACAGCAGAGTGAGGATCCGGAACGGCGCCAGGGACGTGATCGGCATCTCCGCCCTGCTGCGTGGGGAAGCTCTGAAGCAGTGCATCCTGGAGCTCCCAGAACACGATCGGCAAGAAGTGTGATTCTTGCCGATCTGCATTTTCAGTGGCCTGCGGCCATCGGCCATGGCGGTGCCATCCATGCACCGCAGGGAGCGTTGCCTTTTGCAGAGCTTCCTCAGATGCGGCGACGAATGCGGCGGTGGATGGGCCCGAACGCGGCGAGCGCGGTGGCGAGGTGACCGACGGGCCACGGCGGCCACACCACGAAGACCTGATTCATGGCCTCCTCCCTGCCGCCGCGATGCGCCTTGTAGCTCAGCTTCCCGGTGCCCATGTCGATGCTGCGCACGCCGCGGGTCGCGCAGTCCGCGAGGTCATGGAGATAAAGGACCCAACCGAGGCGATATCTCTCGAAGCGCTGATCGTATTGATTGGCGATGGCGTATCGGATCGACCCCGTCGTCAAGGTGAATCGGAACGCGATGGGCTCCCCGTTGAAGTAGGCCACCCAGACGTTGAGCTGGTCCTGGGGCACGAACTGTTTCGTGCAGACGTGTTCCCAGTAGTGTTGGCTGGCAGGTGAGACGAACCGTGGTCGTGCCTCGGCGTCCGACGCCAGCCAGGACTTCCTTTCAATGGCAGCGCAGTCCGCGAGCATGCTTCGCAGTTCCTCCCCGAGGGGGCGGTGATAGTGCCGGATCTCGGCGTTGCCATCGCGCTCCATGCGTCTCTGGTAGGTCTGCGCCCGCCACAGCGAGGAGTGGCTTCGCACCGTCTCGCGATAGGCATCCGGGGATTGCGGAATGTCGCGGGCGACGATCGTGGGCTCCAGGCTGAAGGTCGACAGGCGCCGGGAGCGCCGCGCAAGCTCCTCCATGAGCAGCCGGCGTTCGGGGAAGGCAATGTCATAGGGTCCGAAGCGCAGGCACTCGCGCCAGCCCTGCATTTTCAGGAGTGCGCCGGCGAGCGCTGCGCACACGGCGGCCCGATGTTCCGCCAGACATACGTAGCCCCGGTGCGGCTGGTAATATCCCGCCAGCCCCCAGAACACGACGCCGCGAAACCGGCGTTTCGCCAGCGGCAGGATGCCCTGCAGTCTCTTCCCGCTGTCGCGCGCCAGCAGCAGACGCATCTCGCCCGTCCATTGGTCCTCGCGGGCGAGGTGCCGCAGCCACGCGGAGTACCAGTGATACCCGAACAGCTGCTGGTGCTCCGGGGCGCTCTGCAGGCACTCGTTCCATTCCTGCTCGATGTCCGGCAGGGCGCCGTCGTGCCCGTCCAGTATCTCTACGCTGATCGCGGAGTCAGGCGCGGTGCTCTCCGCCGGGTAAGCCGCGCCCAGCAGGTCCGCGGACGGACTGGCGTGTTGGCTGTTGAACCCGGGCGGATTCATGGCAGTCTCCTGGGCAGCGGGCGACGCATACTGATTAGTATATGCAGTGCCTTCCGGCTCGCATGGAGAACTTCGAGCTGCATCCCCCGTGAGCGCGGGGGGGCGGGGCTCCTCGGCACCGCCGCGCTGGCGCCCACCGGCAGATCCGAGCGGCTCCCCTAAGGAAGCCTCAAGGAACCTCTGCAAACGGCAGAGCCTCCTGCGGTGCATGGATGCACGGCCTTCTTCGATGGCCGCAGGCCATTGAGAACGAAAGTCGGCAAGAATCACCTTTCCTGCCGGCCGTCTTCTTGGAAGTCCAGGATGGACTTGTTCAGCGCTTCCTTGAAGCAGCGCGAACCCGGTCACGCGCATGAAGGGCCTTTTCTCATCCCTTGCAACCGGCTGCGGTTGCGAGGATTGCCGGCCGCGGAGCCCGTGTCCGCGCCCTCGATCACACTTCGGGCCGTGGCCCCGATGCTACCTTCGGGCATCGATCACCGATGCGCCGGATGGCGCGAGGAGGAGAACATGCGATACCACCCCCTGCTCATCGGCGCTGCCGCGGTGACCCTGGGCGGCTGCGCCGGCAACACCATCACGCCGGATTACAGCTCCACCGATCCGAACGTGCAGGTCGGCGGCGAGCGGCCCGAGGACACCGGGCCGTCGATCGAGGACATTGGCTCCTTCTGCATGGAGGTCACGCAGAAGTGGCACGAGGACGGCAAGACGCCGGACGGACAGAAGCTCTGGTCGCGCGATACCTACCGCAAGGTGGTGCCCTGCAGGTAGGTCGCGTGAGCCGAGCGGGGCGACGGCCCGCGCATGGACTGCCCGATGTGGACGTATACTGGGCCATTCAGCGCAGGGGCGAACACGTGCGGTACATACGCTGGTGGGCAGGCGCCATCCTATTGTTCCACGGCAGCTACGGCAGCGCGGTGGACTTCAACGTCTACGAGCAGGAGGTGTCCGGAAGCTGGCTCTCCCAGCGCATGGAACTGGGCGAGGAGACCGCGTTTCGTGCCGCCACGATCGGTGAGGAGGGCCAGTCGGTCCTCGCAGTGGACTTCTTCCCCCCGGACTGCAGCCGGTTCCTCATCACGATCATATTGAGCCTCGGCGTGGTGCAGAGCGCCACCGGGATCGTGAGCGCGCTGCCGACGAGGCTCAGGATCGACGAGCGGCCCACGCACGAGTTCGTCATGGCAGTGGCAACGGAATACGGTTCCGACGCGGTCTCCCTGCACGTCTACGCCCCGGAGCAGCAGGCCGCCATCCTGAAGGGCCTGATGCAAGGGCGATCGGCGCGCTTCGAGTTCCGGATCCCGAGCCAGACGCAGGTCTTCTACGGCAGGTATCCACTGGACGGCTCGAACGCGGCCATCACGCGCGCGCTCGGCATGTGCGAGGCGACCCCTCGCGGGGAAGGGTTCCCCGGGGAGCCGCCCACGGATCTCGAGCCGGAAGAGGACGCGCCGGCCTACGATTGACTGGCGCCTGCAGCGCGACCCGAACGAGCCGCATGCCAGGCGCCCGCAAGACCATCCGGATCAACCGCGCCCCGGTGCTCACGCTCTGGGCGGCGGTGGTCGCGCAGCGCCTGGGCTTCGACTGGGAGGAGGCCCTCACCCTCGGCCGCGCGGTCGCCGGCCTGAACGCCTACACCAAGGGCGTGTCCATCGGTCTGTTCCAGCCGACACCGAAAGAGGTGAAGGAGCGGCGCCAGAGGCTGCGCCCGGCGGAGACGTTCTGCGTCGACCTGCTCCATCGTGCGGTCCCGGCGATACACACGGACCGGGGCGTGCGTGCTCTGGAAAAGGACAAGCCCGCCGACCCGGCGAGCGTGCAGCGCTATCTCGAGGGGAAGTTCAAGGACGCCTTGCCGGAGGTGTGCGAAGCGATGAGGTCGCTCGCCGCTTCCTACCCGCCGAGAGAGCTCGCCGCGGAGGCCTACCGCCTCTACGAGCGGTTCCGGCCCGCCGTGCCCGCCGGCCGGCGCGGCTGGGGCGCCGCCGGCGAGCTCGACCTCGACGCGATCGAGGCGCTGGCGGGCTAGAACCCTACTGCGTGCGGAGCGGAGGCCCCGGATCGAACTCCCCGACCGACATGCCTCAGGCGGTCTTGAACTGGTCCACGATCTTCGACAGCTGTTGCGCGAGCGCCGAGAGTTCTCGTGCCGCGGTGGACGTCAGTTCCGCCTCCTGCGCCGCCTTTTCCGTTATGTCGCGGATCCGGACCACGTTCCGGTTGATCTCCTCGGCGACGGTGCTCTGTTCCTCGGCGGCGCTGGCAATCTGTTCGTTCATTTCGGTGAGCGTACCGACCTGACCCATGATCTTGGACAATGCCGTGTTCGCCTCGCGGGCTTGGCCCATGGTCTGCTCGGCGCACGCGTGGCTTTGCTCTATGACGGCCACTGCGGACCGAGCGCCCTGCTGGAGCCGCTCGATCGTCGTCTGGATCTCCGCGGTGGACTGTTGCGTGCGGCTGGCCAGCGTGCGCACCTCGTCGGCCACCACGGCGAAACCGCGGCCCTGGTCCCCGGCTCGCGCCGCCTCGATGGCCGCGTTGAGCGCCAGCAGGTTGGTCTGGTCGGCGATCCCGCGGATCACCTCGAGCACCGTGCCTATGTTCTGACAGTCGGATTCAAGCTGCTTGATCACCCGCGTCGCGCTCGTCACGTCGGATGCCAATGTGCCGAACGCGCCGATGACGCCTTCGACCATCCGACCGACGGCCGCCGCCTCCTCGTTGGTCCGGACCACCGACTCCGCGGTGGCGCCGGCGTTCTCCGCGACGTGCGCCACCGAGGTGGCCATCTCGTTCATGGCGGTGGCCACCTGCTCGACCTCGGTCTGCTGGAGCTTGACCTCCGCGCGCGAGCGGTCGCTGATCGTCGAGAGCGTGCGCGAGGAGGCCGCCAACTGGGCGCTGGTCTCCACCACTTCGCCCACGGCCTTGCGGATCTTGCCCACGAAGCGATTGAAGCTGCCGGCCATCCAGGCAATCTCGTCGCGACCGGAGTCGTCCAGCTTGGTCGTCAGATCACTGGTGCCCTTGCCGATGGCCTCGAAATGCAGTGCGAACCTTTCCAGAGGCGTCAGCACCGTGCGATGCAGCGCATAGATCGCCAGCGCCGACACGCCGATGGCCAGGCCGAGGACGACGAGCAGCAGCCTCCCGGTGAATGCGGCCGTCCTGTCGGCGCGCTCCCGGATGGAGAGCGCGTAGGATTCGATGCTGTCAGAGAGCTTGTCCATCCGCTCCGCCAGCTGCTCGAAGCTCTTTTCGAAGGCCGACACGAAAGTCGCGGCGAGCTGCGGATCGCTTTCGCACAGCTCCAATATCTTGGCGGCTTCCTGCTGATAGGTACTCAGCGCCGGGCGTACGGATTCGATATCGGCGGCAATCGTCGGCGGCAGTTCCAGCCTGGCGTTCGCCTCGATGTCCTCGGTGAAGGCCTGCACGTCGCGCTCGAAGGCGGCGTGCATGGCCGCGAACTCTTCTTTCGTCGCGCCGCCGCGCGCCATGTGGAGCGCCTTGAAGACGTAGGCTCGCAGACCTTCATGGAACATGTCCGCCTCGACATGGTTGCGGACCGCCTCGATGGCCGTCTCCAGTTCGCGTACGGAGACGTTCTGCTGACGCTGTGCGTACAGTCCCACGGCCGCGGTGAGGCCAACGTTCAAGAGCGCCAGCGCGCCCAATAGCAGGATCTTGTGCCTGAAGCTCAATGAGGTTCTCATCACCCCTCCCTCCCGGTAGAGCCGATTTGAAGAATTTTCGGTCCCCTATGGAGCCGTATCGGCTCGAGTCGGTGGGGTTAGCGGCACGGAACCGACATACTTGATTGAAAGATTGCTCATGGAAGCGCTGCAATAGGCAAAGCCCCCTGCGGTGCATGCATGCGCCGCCATGGTCGATGGCCGCCGGCCATTGAAGGCGAAGGTCGGCAACAATCACACGTCTTGCCGCCCATGCCCGGAGAACTTCAGGATGGACTTGTTCAGAGCTTCCTCATGGCGAAATAGGACAAAGTCCTATCCGGTGGCCTGTGTAGAAGATGCGGGAGTCGTACGGCGGAGCCGCATCGCGCGTGTTTCGGCGGTCGGTCTCCGGACCATGCGCCGCTCAAAGACCCCGACGCGCGGCAGGCTGCAGCGGCCCGGCAGGGCGGTGGCGTCCACGGCGCGGGGCCGCGCGCCAGCCCGCGTACCTCACAATCCGGTCGATTCCCGTCGCCGCACCGTCTACGCGGCGGCCGCCTTCAGTGCGCCTCGCAGCGCGTCCAGCGCCTCGTCGAAAACCGGCTGCGGGATGGTCAGCGGGAAGAGAAAACGCACCACGTTCGCGTTCACGCCGCAGGTCAGCAGGATGAGCCCGCGCTCGAGCGCCGCCGCCTGGACCTTCTTGGCGAAGTCCGCGTCGGGTTCCTCGGTGCCTGCGCGGTTGAACTCCACCGCCACCATCGCGCCGAGCCCTCGTACGTCTGCAATCTGCGGCACCGTCGCGCGCATCTCCTGCAGCACGGCTTTCAGTCGGTCGCCGAGCTCCTGGCCGCGCTCGGGCAGCTTCTCATCGCGCATGACGTCGATCACGGCGTGCGCCGCGGCCACGGCCAGCGGGTTGCCGGCGTAGGTGCCGCCCAGTCCGCCGGGAGCCGGCGCGTCCATGATCTCCGCCTTGCCGGTGACGGCCGACAGCGGCACGCCGCCGGCCAGGCTCTTGGCAATGGTCATCAGGTCGGGAGTCACGCCGAAATGCTCCATCGCGAAGAGCTTGCCGGTGCGGCCGAAGCCGGTCTGGATCTCGTCGGCGATCAGCAGGATGCCGTGCTCGTCGCACAGCTGGCGCAGC
>CAZTPK010000053.1:0-8985 GCA_964614765.1 uncultured Gammaproteobacteria bacterium | reverse complement strand
GGCGCACGCCATGCGCGCGCATGGCGGCCTCGCCGCTGGCCTGCTCCACATCGATGATGTGATCGGCCTTGCGGCGGGAGGCATGGCGACTGCGCCAGCGCGCGTAGCGGCCTATGGCCTTGCGCAGCCACAGCGGCCGGCTGAGGAATCGCTGTTGCCAGGGCAGCGCGCGCACCTTCCGTCTGAAGGCCAGATAGTCGGTGTCCTGGGTACAGAGCAGATCGCCGTGCATCAGCAGCACGCGCGTCCCGTATAGGTCAGCGGCATGAGGATCGGCCAGCAGCCTGCATCCGGTCTTCTCCGCGAAGGTCTCGCCCATGAAGAAATCGCGGTTGCCGTGCATGACGTACAGCGGCGTGCCGCGATCGCTGAATGCGCGCATCGCGTTGAGGATGTCGGGATTGGGCGGCGTATCGTCGTCGTCGCCGACCCAGACCTCGAACAGGTCGCCGAGTATGTACAAGGCGTCGACCCGGCCGGCCGCGCGACTCAGCAAGGTCTGGAACACGCGCAGTTTCTCCGGGCGCAGGCCGCTCAGATGGAGATCGGAGATGAAGATCGTTCGCATGACAGTCTCAGGCGGTGCGGAGCCCGCCGTCTCAGATCTCGATGACGTCATTCAGTCTCGGCACCACGGACTCGATGCGGGCAGTGCGCCGCATCGCGTCCTGCAGCGCCGAGAGCGCCGCTTCCTCTCCGTGCACGAGGTAAAAGCGCGGTTTGCCCTTGAAATGCCGCGCCCAGCCGAGCAGTTGCCCCTGCCCCGCATGCGCCGAGAATCCACCGAGGGTGTGGATCTGCGCCTTGACGGCAATGTCCTGTCCGAAGAGCCGGACCGACTCGGCCCCGTCGACGATGCGCCGACCCAGAGTGCCCTGCGCCTGGAAGCCGACGAAGATGAGATGGGTCTGCCGGCGCCAAAGGTTGTGTTTGAAATGATGCCGGATGCGTCCGCCCTCGCACATGCCGCTGCCGGCGATGATGATGGCGTCGCCCTGGAAGCGGTTGATCGCCATCGAATCCTCCGGCGTGCGCGCCAGGCGGAGGAAATCCAGCGCCTGCTTGAAATGCCCGCTGCCGCCCAGTTTCGCGAGGTCCTTTGGATCGAGCAGCGCGCGGTGACGCTGGTAGAGATGGGTGACGTCTATGGCCATGGGGCTGTCCAGCACCACGAACGACTGCTTCAGTTTTCCGGCGCCTTGCAGACGCGCCACGTGAAATAGCACCTCTTGGGTACGTCCAACGGCGAAAGCGGGGATCAGCACATTGCCGCCGTCGCGATGCGCGGCTTCCAGCGCCTCGGCGAATTCCGTTACCGTCTCGGCGTATGGACGATGATCGCGATCGCCGTATGTGCCCTCCATCAGCACGACGTCGGCGCTCTCCATGGCGGTGGGCGGCGGCATCAGCACCGATTCGGCGTTGCCGAGATCGCCCGAGAAAACCACGCGTCGCGTCTTCTCGCCCTCACTGACCTCCAGTTCGACGATGGCCGACCCGAGGATGTGCCCCGCATCGTGGAACCGCAGCGCGATATCGCACGACACCGCCGTTGCCTCGCCGTAGCCGACTTCCACGCACAGCTTCAGCACGGCCTCGCAGTCCTCGGGCATGTATTGCGGTTCGAGCAGCGGCTTGCCGGCCCGCTCACGCCAGTGATTCTCCGACTGAATGTCCCTCAGGTGCAGGAACACCGCATCCATGAGCAGCACGCGCAGCAGATCCGCGGTCGCCGGGGTGCAGTAAATGGGGCCCTGGAAACCCTGCCGGACGAGGCGGGGCAGGGCGCCAGAGTGGTCCAGGTGCGCGTGCGAGAGTATGACGGCGTCGACGTCGGCCAACCCCGCCGGCAGTTCGTCGTGATTTCCCCGATTCGTATCCTCCGCTTCGCGCCCCTGGCGGGCCCCGCACTCGAGCAGCACGCGGCTGCCGCGGGTGGAGAGCAGGTAGCAGGAGCCGGTCACCTCCCGCGCCGCCCCCAGGAACCGTATGGTCGCCACTGCTGCCTGCTCCCTCCGATTGATCCAGTCGCATCCTAAGGGTTGATCGACGCCGGTGCCACCCGGCCCGCGTCACGCCCGCCACTGGACCGGCATGCCGACCAATCGACGTAACGGCCCGGATGCGGGCCCGATAACCTCGGCGGCTGCTATACTTGCACGACGTTTTTGAGGATGGCACCGGCGCCGTGCGCATCGACAAGGCCAGACTGGTACTTCCCGCCCCGACCTGGGAGGCCCCTGCAGGTGCGCTGTTGCGGACGCGTGCCGCGGCCGCGCTGCGTCAGGAGGCATCGGCCTTCGCGGAGCCTGGGCGCCGCCTTTACGAAGGTGTTATCAGCCGTGACCAGGCCGCGCAGGGCGCCGTCATCGGCCAGTACGTGCGCATGGCGTTTGCCCATGCCGACGATCACGGTTCCGGCGTCGCCGCCGAGGGTCTCGAGGTCGCGCCAAATCTCCTCCGCCGCGACCTGATCGGGGCCATGCTGCATTCCATGGCCGGTGGGGACAGTGGAGGCGAGCGCGGCCGGTACGTCCGCGACGTCGTCTGAGGCGGGAAAACGCCCGAATTCCCGGCTAAACGCGAAAACCCCGCCGCGGCGGGGTTCGAGACCGTCAGGGCTGCTGCAGGGAGGCCTCGTCGGCCTTGATGGGTTCGGTCCTGCCGTCGGCTTCCTTCTTGGGCGTGCCGTACTTGGTCGTGTATTCAGCGGCGAGTTTTTCGGCCTCCGCCAGTTCCTCGGGCGTTAGCTTGCCATCCAGCGAGGTCAACGCGGTCGGCGCCAGCTTGCTGCCAAGCTTGTCGGCGACCTTCAGCCAGGCGTAGGCGTTCTCCAGGTCCTGCGGTACTCCCTGACCGTCGCGGTAGGCCACACCCAGCCGGTATTGAGCCGGCGCGATCCCTTTTTCCGCGGCGGACCGATACCACTTTGCGGCCAATTCGGCGCTCTGATCCACGCCCTGACCCTTCGCGTACATATTGCCGAGGAAGTATTGCGCCAGTCCGTCGTCGGCGGTCTCGGCGAGCGGGATGAGCTGTTGGGCCGCCGTGCTGTAATCGCCGCGCATATAGGCGGCCACGCCGCTGTTGAAATCGGCCACGGCGACGGAACTCGGTGCGAGGATAAATAGGGCAACGGCTAACAGTTTCTTCATGACTCCAGACTCCCAGATATGCTCTTGTTCGTAACGGCCAGCCGGTTGGTCAGGGCGTGATGACGTGCTATTAATGTCCGGCTGCGACTACGCCATCTCCTCGTTCAGCGCCGACCGGCTGCGACGGCGCAGGGCAGGCGGGGCGCAGAGTGTAGCCGGTTTGCAGCGACCACGACATTAGGCCCGGTCCGGTGACCGGAGTTCCATCCATGAAATCCAGATACGACAACATGCCAGATACCTTCAGAGTGCTCCGCGCCGTGCAGACCCAGGGCCGCACCACCTCGGCGGTCGTATGGGCGCGGCTCGATGACCTGTCGCCCGGAGAGGTCGTCATCCGGGCCTGCTATTCCGACGTCAACTACAAGGACGCCCTCGCCGCCACCGGGCGAAATGGCATCATTCGCCAGTTCCCGCGCGTCCCGGGGATCGATGTCGCGGGCGTGGTCGAGTCCTCCTCGGACCCGCGATTTCGCAGCGGCGATCCGGTTCTGGTGACGGGCTACGAGTTCGGCACGGGCCACGACGGGGGCTACGCAGAGTACGTGCGCGCGCCCGCGTACTGGGTCGTGCCCGTGCCCGACGGGCTGAGCCTGTACGAGGCCATGGCACTGGGAACGGCGGGATTCACCGTGGCCCTGTGCGTGAAACGCCTGGAGGAGAACGGCCAACGGCCCGGGCAGGGGCCGATCGCCGTGACCGGCGCTACCGGGGGGGTGGGGAGCATCGCCATCGATGTGCTCTCGCGGCTCGGCTACTCGGTGACGGCCATAACCGGCAAGGCCGACGATGCCGACTACCTGCGCATGCTGGGGGCGGCCGAGGTGCTGGATCGCCGGTCGATCGTATACGGGAGCCAGCCGCTGGAACGCGCCATATGGGCAGGCGCCATCGACAATGTGGGCGGCGAGACGCTGGCGTGGCTGACGCGCACGGCGAAACCCTGGGGGAACATCTGCGCGGTCGGGCTGGCCGGCGGCACGGGGCTGAACGCAACCGTGCTTCCGTTCATACTCCGCGGCGTCGCGTTGCTTGGCGTCACGGCGTCCAACTGCGTGCCGGAGTGGCGCGAAGGCCTTTGGCGTCGTCTTGCGACGGATCTGAAGCCGCGTCATCTCGCGACGATCGTGAGGCGCGAGGTGACCCTCGAGGAGCTGCCTGCCGTATTCGACGCCATGCTGGCCGGAACATTGACCGGCCGCACCGTCGTACGCATCGCCGAACCCTGACACCGGCGTGCCAGCGGGGCCCTGCAACGGCGCGGTGCTATACTGGAGTCCCGCCGTCACACCGCGGTCCGCGTCGCCCTGGAATGCGCCGGGGGCGACCTTTAGCACTAGGGTCAACACGATATCAGCTCGCGAGACATGGCTGCCCGTACGCTTTACGACAAACTCTGGGATGCGCACGTCGTGCGCAGCTTCGACGACGGCTCCTCGCTCATCTACATCGATCGGCACCTGCTGCACGAGGTGACCTCGCCTCAGGCCTTCGAGGGCTTGAGACTGGCAGGACGCAAGCCATGGCGCACGGATGCCAATCTCGCGGTCTTCGATCACAACGTTCCGACAGATGATCAAAGCCACATCGACGACCCCATCTCGCGGCAGCAGCTGCAGACCCTGGAGCAGAACGTCGTCGCCTGGCAGATCCCGAACTTTCGCATTCGCGACCCCCGCAACGGCATCGTGCACGTCGTCGGGCCGGAACAGGGCGCCTCGCTGCCGGGCATGACCATCGTGTGCGGCGATTCCCACACTTCGACCAACGGCGCGCTCGGCGCCCTGGCCTTCGGGATCGGAACCTCGGAAGTCGAACACGCGCTGGCGACCCAGACTCTGGTGCTGCGCAAGGCCAAGAACATGCTGATCGATGTCCACGGGGAACTGCCGCCGGGCGTGACCGCGAAGGACATCATCCTGGCCATCATCGGCAGAATCGGGACCGCCGGCGCCACCGGATACACCATCGAGTACGCGGGGGAGACCGTACGGGCGTTGTCGGTCGAGGAGCGTATGACCATGTGCAACATGGCCATCGAGGCGGGTGCGCGTGCGGGCCTCGTCGCCGTCGACGAGAAGACCATCGAGTACGTGCGTGGGCGGCCGTATTCGCCGCAGGGCCCGATGTGGAAGCGGGCCGTCGAGGCGTGGCGCGATCTGCATTCCGACCCCGGCGCCAGATTCGACGCCGTGGTGGAGATCGACGCCGGCTCGCTGAAGCCGCAGGTCACGTGGGGTACGTCTCCGGAGATGGTGATCGCCGTGGATGCCCGCGTGCCGGACCCGGCCACGGAGGCCGATCCCGTCAAGGCCGCGGACATGCGCAGGGCGCTTGACTACATGGGGCTCGCCCCGGGCACGCCGATTACCGACATACCGATCGACAAGGTGTTCATTGGCTCCTGCACCAACTCGCGCCTGAGCGATCTGCGGGCGGCCGCCGCGGTGCTCCGGGGACGCAGGGTTGCACCGAGCGTGAAGCAGGCGCTGGTCGTGCCCGGTTCCGGGCTGGTCAAGCGGCAGGCCGAGGCCGAGGGTCTGGATCGCGTCTTTCGTGACGCCGGATTCGAATGGCGCGAGCCGGGCTGCTCCATGTGCCTGGGCATGAATCCGGATCGGCTATCGCCGGGTGAGCGCTGCGCATCGACGTCGAACCGGAATTTCGAGGGTCGCCAGGGTCCGCGGGGCCGTACACACCTCGTCAGCCCGGCCATGGCGGCCGCGGCGGCGATCGCGGGTCATTTCACCGACGTGCGCGACCTGTCCTGAGGGCCGGCGACGCGCGTATTCGGCTGCACGGCTCACGTCCATGACGCGTTGGCTCACCCATTTATGGGGAGTGGGAAGTCTCGATGCGTGCCATGCGCGCAGCCACCGCCGTCGCGGGTGACAGGCCGCAGCGTGCGAGGCACTGATATTCAGTTCGCAGTTGTCCCGCCCTGCGCGATCCTTTCTGGATCTGGATTGCGCAGGCAGTCGCAGTGATGGCGGCTGCCGCTGGCTGACAGCGCGTCGCATTGATAATTTCTGCGGCATGTCAGTGGCGCTCCGCCGTTCGCCGGCATCACCTACACGGCCATGAACAGGTCGCGTCGCCGCCGCGCGGGCGCACGGGCCGAGGTCGGTGCACCGCCCGTCACACACCTTTCCCCCGGCTGTCGCGTGGCGGGCTACACGGTGGTGGACATCATCCAGTATGACGGCTTCGTGACCACCTATCGCGCCCGCGGCGTGCGGCACGGCGGCGATGTGCTGTTGCGCGAATACTTTCCCGCAGCCTTGGCGGCCAGGAACGACGATGGCTCCATCGCTGCTTCGGTTCCGGACCGGGAGGGGGAGTACATGCGGGGTCTGGAGCGGTTCCTGAAACTCGCCGGCAGGCTCGCCACGGTCCGGCACCCCAACATCGCGGAGGTCGCCGACGTGGTGGCGCTCAATGGCACCGGCTTTCTGGTGACCGTGGAGCATGACAGGGAAACCCTCCAGCAACGCTACGCGGAGCGGCAGCGATTCCCTGCGGAAGAAGTGCTTGCCCTGGCGCTGGCGCTGTTGGGCGGACTGGAAGTGCTACACCTCGCCGGCATGGTGCACGGGGACGTGCGCGAGGGCAGTGTGCAGTTCAGGGGAGAGGTCCCGCAGCTCCTACACTCACCCGCGTCTCTGCTCGCCAATTTCCGAAGAATGACCTTGACAGTGCCATCCATCGATCCGCGTCTCAACCCGGCGGCGGATCCCGACCGCACCCAGGATCTGTACGATTTCGCTCTGCTGTTGCATCGCCTGGCGAAGGGCAAGTCGGCGCGGCAGGAGACGGGGCCGGACGATCCGCGCAGCGCCCTGCTGCGTGCGGTGCTCCGGGTCGTGGAGCGCGCCTTTTCGGGCCCGCGGGAGTTCCGGCCGCGAAGCGCCGGGGAATGGCGCGGCGAATTCGAGATGGTCCGCGAGCTCCCGGGGACCGAAGCGCACTAGGCCGCATACGCAGTCGCCGCAGCGAGGGCGGCGCCTGCCTCGGTGTCCGGGGTCGGTCGTGGCAATGCGCAGGTGGCATCTCCGTGTGTGACTGCTCGCATTCAGCGCACGTAAATCTGGCGGGCGTAGGCTCCTCGTGGCAGCCTGAGTATTCATCCTGGTGCCCGATGTGGTGGGGCGATCGGCCTGCCGCAGCATCTCCCCAGACGAATGACAGGAGTTCTTATCGTGAGTCCCCGCGCCCTGCCTTCCGATACCCGGCTCGGTCATTATCAGGTCGTGTCCCTGCTCGGGCAGGGACCGTTCGGCCTGACGTATCTGGCCAGCGACCCGGCCTCCGGCGCGATGGTGGCCATCAAGGAATATCTCCCCGCCGCCTATGCATTGCGACACCCCGATCAGTCGGTATCCCCCATCTCGGGTTTGGAGCAGGACGATTACGAGTTCGGCAAGGAGCGCTTCCGCGCCGACGCGCAGGCGCTGCAGCGAGTCCGGCATCCGAGTCTCGTCGCGGTACTGGATGTTTTCGAGGCCAATGGCACCGTGTGCATGGTCATGGCCTACGAAGACGGTCCGTCACTGGCCGAGGCCCTGAATCGCGAGCCGACCCCGACCGAGTGGGAACTGCTTAATATTGCCGTGTCGTTGATCGACGCATGCAGGGCGTTGCACGGCGCCGGCCTGATTCATCGCGATATCAAGGAGACGCATGTCAGGCTGCGCCCCGACGGGACGCCGGTCCTGCTCGATTTCGGGGCCGCGCGGGTCGGTCTGCTTCGTCGACGGCTTGCCATCGGAACCGGCGACCCCGAGCTTGATCCGGCGAAGCTCGACGGCTCGGCCGGTCCGTGGACCGATATACACGCATTGGCCGCCATGCTGTTCCGGGTCGCCAAGCGGCTGGGCGAGAGATGCTCGCCGCGCGTTGTCGACGCTATGCGCCGGGGTATCTCGGTGCAGCCGGACGATGTCGCGGCCCTGACCGCGCAGTGGGCGCATCTGATCGGAGGCATGCTGCGCGAAATGCCCGCGCCCGAGCAGCCGGCCTTGCTGGCGCGGCGGGAAGATGCCGCCGCCGCGCCGGTGACCGCCGAACATCCGGAGGGTGGAGCGGTCCCGGCGGTGAACGCCGATGCGGAGCCCGAGGGCGCCGGGGCCCACCTGGGCGGGAGCGGACAGGTGGCTGCATGCCGGGCGATGCGAAGGGACCCCGAACTTGCCGCGCGGCCGTTTCAGGTGACCTCATCGGAGCACGCGGCAGCGTCCGAAGACGATCGGTCGACCCCTTCCGGCCAGTCGGCGCCCGCCGACCGCGATGCGGAGATTGCAGGGGAGAACGCTGATTTCGATGTCCCGTCCGGCCTGCCGCGCGCCGATGTCGCACCCGTGATCGAGCGGCTGCCGCCGCGTGAGAGCCCACCCCCCTGCCCCACCCCTACGGCTGCACCGGGCGAAGGTGCGGGCAGAATCCCGATATCCGCCGCGGTAGAGGCCGCGGGCGCGGCCGTCGTGCGACCCGTAGAGGCGCGACCGCAGACGTTCGCGACGCCCCCCGAGGTCGACGATGCACCGAATCTGGATCGCGTCACGCGATGGGTCGCGGCTGCCGCGGTCGTCGCCATTGCTTTCGGCGTGGTGATGTGGAGGTTCGACGCGCGCTCACCGTTGCCGCCGACGGCGGAGGTTCCGCCTTCACGGCCACCCGCCCCCGCGGCCGGGCAGCCCGCGCCCGCGGGCGGGGTGAGACACGACGCTGTGTTGGCCGCGGCGCCGGTTCCGCGGGTCGCCGAGCCGCCCGGCGATCTCGGTATGCCGTCGCCCCAAGCGCTCAACCCGGCGCCATCGGCAGTCACCACCCC
>CAZTPK010000052.1:0-9042 GCA_964614765.1 uncultured Gammaproteobacteria bacterium | reverse complement strand
GCCTTCCGGGCGGGGCGGCCATGGCCGCAATCGCCAGCCGGTGATGCGCGCGAAACTCGCCACGACCAGGAACACGACGAAGCACACCCCGAACATTCGGTTGTACTGCCTGCGCTCGTCATCCTCTGGCCATGGCATGAGACCGCCCGATTGCCGATCATCAGTCGTCACGGTTACCCCCTACCCCCTTGTTGCTTGTCCACTGCCGATACGCCCCGTTGCATTCTCACGCCGCCGACCCCTTGGTCAGCGACGAACGCGATCTTGCAACGCGCCCGACTGTCACTCTGTCCTCGCCGGCCTCGCGCGCGTCGCGCTCGGCGCGATCGCGTATGCGTTTGGCCGCGGAGATGCGGATCAGCACCGGTTCCGCCTCCACGTATTCGTCGAGCAGCCGCCGCGCCTCCTCATCCCAGGCCGGCGTCTCCAGCGCGCCGCTTCTCGCGGGCGTCGCCTCGACGCGATCGAGGTCGGTCGCCAGCGGCAGAATCTGGAAGAGGGCATCGAACAGCGCGTTGCATACCTCCTGGACGACGTATACCGCGCCCGCGTAGCCCATGAACGGGGTGCCCGTATGACGGCGTATGATCGCGCCTGGAAAGGACGCTGGTATGTACATGGAGCGCGCGCCGCACTCCGCCAGATACATGCGCTCGTTGTAGCTGCCGAACAAGATCAACGGCGCGTTCTCGCGGACCGCCTTCCGCACTGCGTCGTTATCGGGCTTCACCCCGGCGCCACGCGCGAATGCAAAGTTGCACGGCAACCCGAGTTCCGTCTCCAGGAAGTGCCGCAGGCCTCGCGCGTAGGTCTCGTTGGCGACCACGGCAAAGCTCGCGGTGCCGAAAAAGTCCTGCGTGACTGAACGCCAGAGATCCCACAGCGGCTTGATGGTGGTGTGCTTCTCCTGCTCGATGAAGGGCTCTGGATCGAGGCCTAACAGTTCGCCGAGCGTGCGGAGAAATTTCGTCGTGCTGTGCAGGCCGATCGGCGCTTGCAGGTACGGGCGGTCGAGCGCCTCGCACAGCATCCGGCCGAACTCGCGGTACATGCAGATATTGGCGTCGGCGTCGGCCAGCCTGGCCATATCGGCCAGGTGGCTGCCCAGAGGAAATACCATGTTCACCTCGGCGCCGATTCCTTCGACGAGGCGCCTGATCTCCGCAAGGTCGCTGGGCGTATTGAAGGTACCGTAGACCGGTCCGATGATGTTGACGCTTGGCTTCGCCACGGGGTCCCGCTGCTTGCGCGGGGGCATGCGCTTCGGTCCGTATTCCGTCCACAACCAGTGCATCGCGCGATTTGCACTCTGCCACTGATCCTCGTCGATCGTTCGCGGCAGGAACCGCTGAATGTTCGTCCCCTCAGGCGTCACCCCGCCGCCGATCATCTCGGCGATCGAGCCGGTGACCACAACGGCCGGCAGAGCCGGATCGAGCGTGCGATGCGCGCGTTTCATGGCCTGCTCGGTCCCGCGCTGGCCGAGTTCCTCCTCGCCCAGGCCGGTCACCACGATTGGCAGTTCGTGCGGCGGCAGCGCATCGGTGTAGTGCAGCACAGACGTCACCGGCAGATTCTCGCAACCCACCGGACCGTCGATGATGACCTGCATGCCCTTGATGGCGGTGAATACGTATACCGCCCCCCAGTATCCCCCGGCGCGATCGTGGTCGAGGACCAGCATCAGACCATCTCCTCGGCCTTGCGCTTCTTCGCCTGGCGGGCCAGGTTGCGCAATTGCTGTTCACGAAACTCGGGCCGATCGAGTGGCTGGCGCTGCCAGATGCCCGCGGCGTGCCCCTCGCCGACGCCGGCGAAGAATTGCCGCATATGATCGAAGCGCTGTTTGCTGGCCAGCGCGGCATTAACGACCTGCGCGAGTGAACCGGCGCCCGCCGGCCCCATCAAGGGCCGCGCCGAGATTAGGTTGGTGAAATACAGTCCCGGAACCGATCGCTCCTTGGCCCGCTGCACGACCGGCGTCGTTCCAATGGCCAGATCGGGGCCGTACTCGTCAAACGCCGCGAGGTCCTGCTCCAGCGAGGCGCGGTACTGCACTCGCACGCCTTTTCCCTCGAGCCAGTCACGATCCGGATCGGACCACGAAGTGCGCGGGCAGGCGGTCCCTACGTAACGCACGTCTGCACCGCTTTCGACCAGCAATCTTGCCACCAGCAGCTCGGAGCCCTCGTATCCGGAAAGCGTGATGCGCCCTTTGATGCGCGCTTGCTCGAGCGCATCTCGGATCGTGGGCAGCAAGCGATTCTTGGCCGCGTCGATGCGCGCACGAGGGACATCGCACGCCTCGCCCACGGCATCCAGCCAGGCGGCCGTGCCGTCGTGGCCGACCGGTGCGGAGCCGACGATCTTGCGTCCGGCGATGTCGAATTCGCGGAAGACGGCGGTGTAGAAGGGATGTATCGCCGCCACTGCAGCGCAGTCGAGCGCCGCATAGAGCTCTCGCCACTCGCGTGTCGGGACAACAGGGCCGGCAGCGAGCCCAAGCAGCTCGAGCATCGTGGCGATACTGACGGGATCTGCGGGGAACATTTCGCCGATCAGGGTTATCGCGGGACCGGCGCGGCGACCGCTGCGAGGCGCCTGCACCGGACCATGCTCTGCCTCCATGCGAGCGTACTTGAGCATCGCGCCAGCAAGGACGTCTTTCGCCTCGGCGTGTGTCGGCACGCCAAAGCCAGGCACGTCGATACCAATGACGCGGACGCCATTGATCTCCTGCGGCAATAACTGCAGCGGCACGCCCGATGCGGTTGGGACACACAGGTTGATGATCACCACCGCGTCGTACAGGGCCGGATCAGCGAGTTTGAACACCGCCTCGCGAATGTCCTCGAAGAGCTTGCCCGTCACCAGCGTCTCGGAGTTGAAGGGCACGTAGCCGACGGATCGCCGCGCCCCGTAGAAATGCGAAGTGAATGTCAGGCCGTACACGCAGCAGGCGGAGCCCGACAGGACAGTCGCCGTTCGGCGCATGCGCAGGCCCACTCGCAGCGAGCCGAAGGCCGGACACATGCTCTGCGGCTGATCGTGAGGTCCTGAGGGATAGTCGCGCGCGTACCGGGCGAGCGTGTCGCTCTTGCCGGCCGCTGCGGCCGTCCAGCGCATCTCGTCCCTGCCGGCGTGGCATCCCACGTGGTCGGGCCGAGCCGTCTCGAGATCGACGGACAGGTTCACCCGTCCCTCGACTGACGACGAATGGTCGGTTGTAACCATCTTTGACGCCGCTGGCTCATCCGAGACGCCCTCGGTGCTCGGGGGAACGACCGAGTCAGTCTTGGGACGGGTGATCTTCATTTCGCTTCTCATGCCCCTGGTTGTCATTCACACGCTGTCGTAGACGACTTCCAGAGACTTCTTCTCGATCTCGTGTGTTCCGACCATGTCGAAAACGGTGGCCGGCTGCAGCACGACATCGCGTCCTACAGCGTTGCCGGCAAACAGCCCGAGAAGTTCATCCTGGGTAAGCGGAGTAGGGCGCAATGGCGGCGCCTCGCCGACGTTGGTGGCGAGCGTCTCGAACAGTTGCGCCCACTGCGTGCCGGGCGAACCGATAATCTCGTAGTTGGCGCTCTTGCGGCGGATGTCCTCGTGCGCAGGGATGGCCGCTAGCACCGGGATTCCGGCACGGGCGGCGAATGCGGCCGCCTCGCCGGTGCCGTCGTCCTTGTTGATGACCATGCCGGCGACACCCACGTTGCCGCCGAGCTTGCGGAAGTACTCGACCGCCGAGCAGACGTTGTTGGCCACGTAAAGCGATTGCAGATCGTTGCTGCCGACGACGATTACTTTCTGGCACATGTCGCGGGCGATGGGAAGCCCGAACCCCCCGCAAACGACGTCCCCGAGGAAGTCGAGCAGCACGTAGTCAAATCCCCAGTCGTGGAAGCCCAGCTTCTCCAGCAGTTCGAATCCGTGGATGATCCCGCGCCCGCCGCACCCGCGGCCCACCTCCGGTCCGCCAAGCTCCATCGCGAACACGCCATCGCGCTTGAAACAGACGTCGCTTATCTGCAGTGCTTCGCCGGCCAGCTTCTTTTTCGCGGAGGTTTCTATGATGGTTGGGCAGGCGCGACCGCCGAACAGCAGTGAGGTGGTGTCGCTCTTCGGGTCGCATCCGATAAGCAGGACCTTCTTGCCCTGCTGGGCCATCATGTAGGACAGGTTGGCAAGCGTGAAGCTCTTGCCGATACCGCCTTTGCCATAGATCGCGATGATCTGCGTTTCCTTGGTCACCGGTTCGGTCACCACCGGGTCCGGCTCGAGCGCCGCCTCGGCCCGCAGGCGATCGGTCATGAACTGCACGGGCGCTGTCAGCATTCCACCACAGGAGGTGTTCATCGGGCGGTTCTCCAGTCAAGGATCATCTTCAGGCAGGAGGGATCGCTGAACGCCCTGCGGTACGCGGCCTCTGCCTGAGCTGCGGCGTAGCGATGGGAAATGAGGCCGTCCAGCGAGAGTCTTCCCGACTCGGCCAGTTTCCGAACCGCAGCCAAGTCCGATTCCTGCCACTGGGCGGCGACGCGCATGCGGGTCTCGCGCATGAAGGCGGGTGGAAAAGCGAAGTGCAGCGGCCGGTCATAGAAGCCGGCGAGTACGATCTCGCCGCCGGGTGCAAGTCTGGCAATCAGGGTGTCGAGAATCGATGCATCGCCGCTGACATCGCAGATGCACCGGTAATCATGGCGGGCATCTTCCTCGGGAGCGACAACCCGGTAGCCGCTGGCGCCACCGCGACGCGCCGGATTCGTCTCCCAGACGACTGGCGGCTCCGCACCGGCCACCAGCGCGAGCCGCGCGATCAGCCGACCGAGCGCACCATGGCCGATGATGAGGTCGGGATGCTGCGTTCCCGCGGCAGAGGTAGCATGATACGCAGTCGCCGCCAGCGCCAGCATCACGCCGCGCTCGCCGAGGTGCCCGTCGATGGCGATTGCGCGCGTGCCGGGGACCACCAGCCGCGAAGCCGCGCCGCCGAACAACCCCCGTACGTGCCCGAAGCAGCGGGCGCCGGGTACGAAGACGCTATCGCCTACTTGATGCCCAGCGCGCGCGCCGGCGGCGCGGACGCGGCCCACCGATTCATACCCGGGCACGAGCGGATACCCCATGCCGGGGAAGTGCGGCATGCGGCCCGTCCAGAGCAGCCG
Source organism: uncultured Gammaproteobacteria bacterium (assembly GCA_964614765.1). GTDB lineage: Bacteria > Pseudomonadota > Gammaproteobacteria > JAJPIJ01 > JAJPIJ01 > JAJVHZ01. The sequence continues at coordinate 3,874 of CAZTPK010000052.1, read as the reverse complement.
TTCGGTCCCGGTGCTGATGCCGCTCCATGCGACGTCGACAACGACATCCTCGTCACCCGCCGGCGACAGCTCGAGCCGGCTGAGCGCAAGGTGCTCGGGCCGCTCGATTACCACTGCTGTGGTCTGCATCTTCACCGTGGAACCTCCCCGGTATCCGGTGGGGATCTCCCCCCATGAGTGTCAGTTTAGTCGTACGATGTGGTGTGTCAAGATTGCGTTACAACCTATCAAGGGGCGGCCGACAGCAGGGAGGTCAGCAACGGCATGCGTGTCCGGATCGACCTCACCCGCGTGAATCCCGCCGCGCGCAACAGTCCTCCAAGCTCGTTTGCCGTGCGCGGACGACCGCGCCCCATCGCCAGCAGATAGAAACCGAAGTAGGCGTCGCCAATCGGTTCGGCGCCGGGCGTGAGCGCCATCGGCTCCGCCAGCAATAGGGTCCCCGAGCCCGGCAGCGCTGCGCGCACGGCCCGCAGCAAGGCCACGGCGCGGGCGTCGTCATGGTCATGGACCACCCTTACCAGCGAGATCACATCGGCGCCCGTGGGGAGCGGATCGACAAAGAAATCACCGCCTACAACGGTTGCACGGCCGGCCAGTCCCGCGGCCGCGAATCGGCTACGCGCGCGTTCGGCAACGGCGGGGAGTTCGAACAGCTGCAGGCGCAAATCCGGCGCCCTGGCTGCCGCGGCCATCAGGAAACCACCCTCGCCGCCACCGACGTCGAGCAGACATCGGTGCCGCCGCAGCGGGTAGGCCGCGAGGATCTCCGCGGCGATCATAGGTTGCGACACGGACATGAGTGCGCTGTAGGAGTCGACTCGATCGGGAGCCAGTCCGGCGCGCTCCTCGGTTCCGGCATAAGACCAATATCGGCCCAGCTCGGTGGCCGCACGTTCGCCGCGCAGCAATGCGACGGGGTCATGCAGGTCCGCGTACAGCAGTTGATGATGCCTGACCATCGCCATGACGCCGGGATTGCCGAGCAGGGCCGCACCGAGCACGCCCAGTCCGTACCGGTCATGCCTGCGACGCTCCAGGAGCCGCAACGAAACGGCAGCGGCCAGCAGTCTGGCGGCAGCGCTCTCATCGAGCGCGAGCCGACGCGCGAGTTCCTTGGCTCCGAGGGCGCCTTCGGCAAGAAGGTCGAACAGACGCAGTTGCACGCATGCAAGGAGGATCTGCGAGTAGACGAATCCGGCACACAGATCGAACAGCTCGCGCGCGCGACGCCGCGCAATCGGACGTGTGAAGGGAAGCGTAGTTGCCCAGCGCTGAAACCGTGGGCTTGCAAGCAGACGATCGCGCAGAGTCATGCCGTGCTCCAGCACCGACTCGGTCATGCCCCGCGTTGCCAACTCGCCCGCCACGTCTGCCCGCTCGCGTCGGCCACCGCTGTTTACGCGGCGAGACGCGAGATTTCCTCGGGGATCAGGCGGCGGGCCTCCATGAGGATCAAGCCGCGAAGCTCGTCTGCGCCCGCGCAGGCCGGGACGGCATCGAGGGCGCCCTGGACGAGCTGCTGAAAGCGCGTCAATGCGCCGCGCATCCCGAGCTCGCGCGCGGCGCTTGGTCGACCAAGGGCGGAGTCTCGTCCCGTCGGCTTGCCAATCTTGCTCACTTCGCCGACGACATCGTGTATGTCATCGGCAACCTGGTAGGCCTCGCCGAGGCGTTGCCCAAGTTCATACCACGATTGCGGATCGGCGCCGGCAGCGAGTGCTCCGGCCTGCGTCGCGGCGGCAAAAAGGGCGCCGGTCTTGGCACGCTGGTATTGGGCCAGCGGGGCCTTCGGTTCGCATTCCCAGGCCTGGCCGGCGACGATGCCCGAGGGCATGCCGACGGAGCTGCTAACGACCATCAGCAACCGAGGAAGGCTGTCCACCGCGCCTGCGGCGGCATTTGCCAGCGTCTGGAACGCCAGCACGATGAGCGCGTCGCCGGCAAGCACGGCAAGTCGTTCCCCGAACATCGCATGCACGGAGGGCTTTCCCCGGCGCAGTGCCGCATCGTCGAAGCATGGCAGGTCGTCATGCACGAGCGATGCGCAGTGCAGCAGTTCGATCGACGCAGCGGCGGCATCGACCAGCGCCGGATTACGGTCGCCGCACGCGGCCGCCGCGGCCAGGCACAGGCGGGGCCGGATGCGCGCACCGCCCGGAAAGACGGCGTAGCGGATGGCCGCCGCCAGTTTGGGTGGAGACTGGGGCTGCTCCTGTGTGCCGATCGCTGCAGCAAGTGCACGCTCGATGCGTCGCATGGTGTCCACGTCAGGCCTCCCGCTCGCGCTCGTCGCTGGCGTTTTGTGTCAGGCATTCCTGGCATGCCGTATTGTCAGGTACTATAGACAGTAGGCCAGCGAGGGTCAATCTGTTTCGCCGAATCCAAAGGGGGGCGCGTGCCGCGCGTTGTCGTCATTGGTGCGGGAATGGCCGGATTGGTGTCGGCGCTGGAACTCGCTGCGCGCGGCGCTGAGGTAACAGTAGTCGAGCGTGCCTCCCGCCCGGGCGGCAAGATGCGGCAGGTCCACATCGGCGGCAACTGGCTTGACGCCGGACCCACCGTCTTCACCATGCGGTGGGTCTTTGACGAACTCTTTGATGGGATCGGGGAGTCGCTGGACGATCACGTCGTGCTGCGGCGCACGGACGTTCTCGCCCGCCATGCCTGGGGCGCGGACGAGCGCCTCGACCTCTACGCCGACCTCGATCGCTCAGCGGATGCCATCGGACAATTCGCCGGTGCTGCGGAGGCACGGCGCTATCGCTCCTTCTGCGAACGCGCCCGACGCACGTACGAGACGCTCGAGCATCCGTTTCTCCGGGCTGCCCAGCCCAGCCTACGGGCACTGGTACTCGGCGCGGGACTGCATGGCCTTGGCGATCTGCTGCGCGTCTCGCCGTTCACGACGCTCTGGGATGCACTGTGTGGCCACTTCCAGGACCCACGCCTGCGCCAGCTGTTCGGCCGCTATGCCACCTATTGCGGATCGTCGCCGTTCCTCGCGCCAGCGACGCTGATGCTCGTAGCGCATGTCGAACGCGATGGCGTGTGGCTCGTCGAGGGCGGCATGCACCGGGTGGCGCAGGCTCTTGCACGGCTGGGCAAGGAACGCGGCGCGCGCTTTCTCTACGACAGCGAAGTCCTGTGCGTATGCATGGTCAACGGACGCGCCGTGGGCGTGCAGCTGGCGAACGGCGATCGATTGCATGCCGATGCGGTTGTCGTCAATGCTGACGTCGCCGCGCTCGGCGAGGGACTGTTCGGCACGCAGGCCGCGCGCGCGGTGCCACGCATCCCGCGCGCTGCCAGGTCGCTGTCCGCCCTGACCTGGACGCTGGTCGCTCGCACCGCGGGCTTCCCGCTGCTGCGCCACACGGTCTTCTTCTCCGATGACTACGCAGCCGAATTCGACGACATTCTCAGGCATGCGCGATTGCCGTCGCGTCCCACCGTCTACGTGTGCGCGCAGGACCGCGACGATAAGGATGGCGAGCCACCGACAGGACCGGAGAGACTGTTGTGTCTCGTCAACGCGCCGGCCTGCGGTGACGCGCATCGGCATACTGCCGCCGAGGTCGCCGCGTGCGAGCAACGCGCCTTTGGCCTGCTGGAACGTTGTGGGCTAACGATTCACCGGCGATGCGATCTGATGCTCGCTACCACGCCGGCGGACTTCGAACGACTGTATCCGGCCACGGGTGGGGCGTTATACGGCCAGGCCTCGCACGGTTGGCGCACCTCCTTCACCAGGCCCGGCGCGCGCACGCGCGTGCCGGGCCTGTACGTCGCCGGCGGCAGCGCGCACCCAGGACCCGGCGTGCCGATGGCGGCGCTGTCGGGCCGCCTCGCCGCAGCCAGCGTACTCCAGGAT
>CAZTPK010000051.1:0-9045 GCA_964614765.1 uncultured Gammaproteobacteria bacterium | reverse complement strand
CTGTAACAATCGATGAACCGTTCGTTCGGCGGGACCGTGAACTGCACAGCCATCCCGCCGGCGAGCATCAGCGCCTGGATGTTCTCGCCGTCGGCGATGCGGAAGACGTGCGCAAGCAAGCGGTTGTGCCGGTCGTGGCGCCGTACGTCGAAGACCAGGCCGATGCGACTGCCCGCCGGCAAGAGACGGCGGAGAAACTGCCGACTTGAGACCGCGAATGCCTCAGGATCGCGATCCTCGTGCGCAAGTTCCGGGGCATTGATGCCGGCAAGGCGCACCGCGGAACCGTCGCGCAGCCGCACGGTGTCACCATCGATTACGGTCGCGATAACCGCGCTCCGGTCGTAACGGTCGACGCGGCAGCCCTCCGCCGCGACGGGACTCGCCGCCACGAGCAGAGTCGCCAATACGATCGCTGCGGACGAGTCAAACAAAAGGTAATTCCTAACCAAACCGGAGCAGATTCAGACGGGTCCGAAGAGGAAAGGAGGTGCTGAATGCCATTGCGCAGGAGCGTATCGGCTGGCCGAAGGCAGGCGGGAAAGTCGCCGGTGTGGTGGTCGTTACAGCTGGACCTCCGTGTGGGCATCGAGTCGACTGCCGGCGTGACGACAGCGCTTCCTCGTCCCCGCGGCCGCCGTCAGCATGGAGCGCTTCTAACGGTTGTGTCGGGCGTGTTGAGCGTGGGAAGAGCAGCTGCGCGAGGCGTTCTGCGGCGCGCTGGAGTGCGCCGAGACGATTTTTGGCGGGGACAGACACGGCAAACGGCGCTGGGGCGTTGTGGGCAAGGTCATCGTCTTTGGCGTGGTCAAGCGCAACGGCCAGGTCAAGGCGATGCCGAATGCCGCTCATAGCCGAGCCGAGGTGATGCGCCAGATCCAGGCCGATACTCGCGAGGGCTCGCGGTATTACACCAACCAGTGCCAGGCCCACGCCACGCTGAAGGCACGGGGCGAGCACGTGATGATCCGCAAGGAGACGGGCCGGCCGCTCGGAGGTGACCACATCAATGGCATCGAGGGCCTCTGGAGCCATGCGATGAATAGGCTTTATCCCTATCGCGGGTTGCCGACGAATTTCTTCCGCATCTATCTGGCAAGAGTTTACTGGCTCTTCTATCCTCGCGGCGAGGACCTGAACCCCTGTTTAAACGGCTCCCTGAGACCTTGAGCATCTAGGAAATCAAGCCGATTTTGACCCGGAGAGAGCTGGGGCAAGCTCTGCAACAGGCAGAGCTTACTGCGGTGCATGGATGCACCGCCATGGTCGATGGCCGCAGGCCGTTGAAGATGAGGATCGGCAAGAATCACACTTCTTGCCGCCCGTGCCGTGAGAAGTCCAGGATGGACTTATCCGGAGCTTACTTTCTTGGAATTACCAAACAAGAAAGGCGCCGAGAGCGCCTTTCTTCGTGCCTTCCGGAACGACCGGAGGCTCAACGCATGCCGTACTTGCGGCGGAACTTGTCGACCCGGCCCGCCGTGTCGACGAGTTTTTGTCGTCCGGTGTAGAAAGGGTGGCAGGCGGAGCAGACATCCACGTGCAGGGCCTTGCCGGCGGTCGAGCGGGTCTGGAAGGTGTTGCCACAGCTGCAGGTAACAGTGATTTCGCTGTAGGCCGGGTGGATATTCTCTTTCATGCAAGCGGTCCTGAGAGGTTGCGCCGCCCGGGCGGCAGCGGCGCCGAGCGAAGTAAATAAGGGGCGCGATTCTAACGCCTCGGCTTCCGGCGGCGCAAGCGAGCAGGAGGCGGGTTGGGGCGCCGGGTTCAGGGCTTTTCGGTCCCGTCCGTGGCGGCCTTTGGCGTCAGCGGTATGACCTTGGCCGGGAAATGCGGCTTGACCGGCCGAGCGCCCTTGCCTTCCAGGGCCCTCAGTCGTTCCAGCAGCCCGTCGTCCCCGAGCACGCTGTCCCACATCATGCGCGAAATCTTCAGGCAGGCGTCCATGGCGTTGGGCGCTGTGTCACGGATGCGGTCGATGCGCCACTGCAGGCCTTGCATGCGACGGCGCTGGCGCTCCTCCGGCGCCGAATCGATGAGTGCGTCGATGGCCTGGCGTCGCGCAGTCTCGAACGCGGCGGCGTCGGTGGCCGCGAGATCACGCCAGTATTCGAAATCGAATCTCTTTGTCTCTTCTTCCGTGGTCATGGTCGTCCACCGCCGGGGTCCGCAGCCATGTTGCCCAATGGGCAAGGTGCCCGAAAGCTCGCGCCCCCGCGGAATGCGTACCCCGTCACCGCCGCGGACCGGCAATGCCTCGCCGATGTCCACCGCGTCACATCAGAGCGGCAGATCCAGGTCGGCGATTACCGGCGCATGGTCCGAGGGGCGCTCCCATTTGCGCGGCGCCACGTCGACGAAGCAACTGCGGCACCGCGACGTGCTTTCGCCGTCGGCCAGGATCAGGTCGATGCGCAGGCCGAGATTTCTGCGAAAGGCGGCCGCGCGATAGTCCCACCAGGAATAGATGCCGGGGCGCGGATCGACAGCACGCAGACAGTCGCGCAGGCCCAGCGCCTCTAGCTCGCGGAAGCGAGCGCGTTCCGGCTCGCTCACCAACACCTGCCCGGCCCATGCCTGCGGGTCGTGTACGTCGCGGTCCTCGGGCGCGATGTTGAAATCGCCCAGCAGGATCAGCGGGTCGCCTGCCTGCAACAGCCCGCCTATGTAGTCGCGCAGCCTGGCCAGCCAGTCGAGCTTGTATTGGTACTTGTCGGATTCCAGCGATGCGCCGTTGGGCACATAGACGTTCACCACCCGCAGCGGGCCATGCCGCGTCGCGAGCAGCCGGCGCTGCGGGTCGTCGTATGAAGGCAGGGCGCGATCGGTGATCTCGGGTCGGCGGAGGCTGAGCGTGGCAACGCCGTTGTAGGTCTTCTGGCCGCTGAAGGCAGCCTCGTATCCGGCCGCGAGGATCTCCGCGACCGGGAAATCCGCGTCCTGGATCTTGGTCTCCTGCAGGGCGACGATGTCCGGGCGCGCCTCCGCAAGCCATCGCAGCAGATGCGGCAGCCTCGCCTTCAACGAGTTCACGTTCCAGGTGGCGATCTTCACGATGGACAGGCGCGGTGCGCGGCCCGCCGCGGGCGCCTAGATCCGAAATCCGCCGAGCCTTCGGCGTTGCCGCGCGTCCATGAACCAGACGCCGGCGATCAGCCCGAAAAGCAACGCGCCGAGAAGCACGGCCATGACTTCCGTCGCGGAGATGCTCCACCGACCGGCCAGGATCATGGCGCCCGCGCTCGCATCCGTCGCGGTCTGCATCGAGGCCTGCGCGGTCTCGGCGGCGCGTATGGCCTTGATCTGCGCCTCTTCCAGCTCGCGCTTCAACGCGGCGTTCTCCTGCGTCAGATCGGCCATGGCCTTGGCATCGGCGGGAGGTGTGTTCTGGATCGTCGCCAACTTCGACTGCAGCTCGCCGGCGCGGGCACGTTCGGACTCCAGCTGCCGGCGAACGTTGTCGAGCTGTCGCTCCAGATCGGTGACCCTGCCCGATTCGGCCGTCCGGGTGGCTCCCGCGCCGATCTGGCCCGCAGCCGCCAATTCCTCGATCCGGGCCTGTGCTGCCTTCAATTCCTCGGCCAGCTTGCGGTTCTGCGCCTCGAGGCCGTCCAGCAGCATGGCGGCCGGCTGCTCCTTGCTCAGGTAGACGGCATCGACCCAGCCGGTCACTCCCTCCGGCCCCTTGATCTGCGCGAGATCACCTTCCCGCTCCAGCACCTCCAGTTGGGTGCCGGTCGGAAGCGCCTTGATTATCGGGGAATCGAGGGACTTCTCCGAATGCACGCCCACCAGCAGTTTGTCAATGACGTAGACGGTCTCCGCCCACGCTTGCGCACAGGCGAATGCAACACCGACGGCCAACGCTGCAGTGACGTGCTTCCGCTCTCGGCGCATCGACAGACTCTCCCGTCGTGACGGTCAGGCTATTCCATTGTGCCGCAGCAGGGCATCGACCCGCGGCGCGCGGCCCCGGAAACGCGTGAACAGCTCCATGGCATCGAGGGAACCTCCCATCTCCAAAATATGATGCAGGAATTCACGTCCGGTCTGCATATCGAAAATACCGCGCTCCTCGAACTTCGAATAGGCGTCTGCCGAGAGCACTTCCGCCCACTTGTAGCTGTAGTAGCCGGCAGCATATCCGCCCGCGAAAATGTGAGTGAAGCTGTTCTGAAAGCGGTCGAAGGCAGGCGGTTGCATCACGGCGACGCGCCGACGCACGTCCTCCACGATGGCCTCTATGGTGCGGCCGCGTGAGGGGTCGTACTCAATGTGAAGGCGAAAGTCGAAGAGCGCGAATTCCAGCTGTCGTACCATCTGCATGCCCGACTGGAAATTGCGAGCGGCGCGGAGCTTCTCCAGCAGGGGTGAATCGAGTGACGCGCCGGTCTGGAAGTGGCCCGACAACAGCTCGAGCGCCTCCCGCTCCCAGCACCAGTTCTCCATGAACTGGCTCGGAAGCTCCACGGCGTCCCACGCCACGCCGTTTATGCCCGCGACGCTGGGCCGATCGACGCACGTCAGCATGTGGTGCAGGCCATGGCCGAACTCGTGAAACAGCGTGAGCACCTCGTCGTGCGTGAGCAGCGACGGGTTGTCCCCGAGCGGCGGGCTGAAATTGCCATTCAGAAACGCCACTGGGGTCTGCACGCCGCCATCCGCGCGCCGGCGCCGGGTCACGCAATCGTCCATCCACGCCCCGCCCCGCTTCAGCGGACGGGCGTAGAGGTCGAGGTAGAACATTCCGCGAACGTTCTCGTTCTCGTCGATGATCCGGAAGAACCTCACGTCCGGGTGCCAGGTCTCCGCCTCGGCCGGCTCTATGCGCATGCCGTAGAGCCGGCGCGTGATGTCGAACAGGCCATCGAGGACCCTCGGAAGCGGAAAGTACGGCCGCAACTCCTCTTGCGAGATGCGATAGCGCTCCTCGCGCAGACGCTCGCTGTAGTAGGGGATGTCCCATGCCTGTAGATCGCGCGCCCCGAAGCGTGCGGACGCGAAATCGCGCAGTTCCTGCAGTTCTTTCTCCGCCACGGGTTTGGCGCGCCGCGCGAGATCCTCGAGAAATCCAATCACCTCCGAGGTCGACTTCGCCATCTTCGTCGCCAGCGAATACTCCGCAAAATTCTCGAAGCCGAGCATCTGCGCGAGGGCGCGGCGCGACTGCAGGATCTCCTCCATGACCGGGCGGTTGTCGAGCTTCCCGCCATCGGCCGCCAACTCCGAAGCCCGCGTCACGTAGGCGCGATACATCTCCTCCCTGAGCTCGCGGTTGCTGCAATACGCCATGACGGGACGGTAGCAGGGGACGTCCAGCGTCAGGATGAAGCCGTCCGTCCCCTCGCGCTGCGCGGTCTGCCGGGCGAGGGCGAGGGCTGATTCCGGCAGGCCCTTCAGGCCCGCCGTGTCTGCAAGGTGCTTCCTCCATGCGTGCGTGGCGTCGAGCACGTTTTCCTCGAATTTCGTCTGCAGGCGAGCCAGCGCCTGCTTCAGCTCCTTGAACCGGGCGCGCCCCTCGGCAGGAAGCTCGATGCCGGAGAGCCGGAAATCACGCAAGGCGTTGTCGATGATCCTTCGTTCCGCCGCACCGAGCTGACGGTACTCCTCGCTGTCGCGCACGCGCCGGAAGGTCCTGTACAAGGGCTCGCTCTGGTATTTTTCGGTCGCGTAGGCCGTCAGCTTGGGAAGGCATTCGTTGTAAGCCGCCCGCAATTCCTCGGTGTCCGCCACGTTGTGGAGATGACTGATCGGGGACCACGCCCGGTTCAGGCGATCGTCGAGGTCTTCGATGGGCGCGAGCGCGTTGGTCCACCCCGGTGCGGGACCGTTCAGGAGGGTCTCCGTCTGCGCCCTGATCTCGCCGAGCAGTTGATCGATGGCGGGTACGGCATGCGCCGGCTCGATACGGGTGAAGCTCGGCACAGGGCGATCCTCGAGCAACGGGTTGGTATCCATTTCTGCGCCTGCCTTCTTACGCGATTTATGCGGCTGAGAGATTCTGGAATCGAGAATTTAGCATGCCCGCACATGGACATGACGATCGATCGGGCATCGAGCCGTCCGTAGGAGTAGGCGCAATCCCGAGGGTCGCGGGCGCGTCTCTGGAAGCGCCCGGCGGCCGCCGCTCCCCGGAGAAAACGCGCGCTGCGGCCGCGGCAGCGCCTGCCGGGAGCGATCAGTTGCTATATTGAGCATTCTAGAGGATCCATTATCCGACGAGGGCTCCGATCATGAAGGGCGACAAGAAGATCATTGCGTACCTCAACAAGACTTTGAAAAACGAGCTTACGGCCATTAACCAGTATTTTCTCCATGCGCGCATGTTTCGGAATTTCGGACTGAAGAAGCTCGACGAGTACGAATACAAGGAGTCCGTGGACGAGATGAAGCATGCCGACAGATTGATCGAGCGCATCCTGTTCCTCGAGGGGCTCCCCAATCTTCAGGACCTCGGGAAGCTGCGCATCGGCGAGAACACCGCCGAGATGCTGCAGGCCGACCTCGCGCTGGAGATGGAGGCGGTGCCGATGCTCAGGGAGGCCATTGCCGCGTGCGAAGATGCCGCCGATTACGTGAGCCGCGAGCTGTTCGAGGACATCCTCGCGAGCGAGGAGGACCACATCGACTGGCTGGAGACTCAACTTGACCTCATCGAACGCGTCGGGCTGGAGAACTACCAGCAGTCCATGATGTGAATGTGGCCGGCCCGGGAATGGGGCCGCACCAGGCGGCTGGCCTTTGGCCGATCTCCCCCCGTCCGGACAGAGCGGTCGGTGAGGCGATCCGGGCGGTCGCCCCCAGGGCCCCGGCCCGCGCTTCGGGGGGTGCGATGGATTGGCCCGATGGTGGGGCCGCGCGTGCCCGGGCCTCTAATTGCGAACGCCTCTCAATTGTAATAACATTACCGCTACGGTCACTTTGTCGGCGCGGCCCGGGGGTTCGAAGCGTGTACGTCTGCATCTGCAATGCCGTCACTGAACGGGATATCCGCGACGCCGTCGATGGCGGCGCGCGCGGCTTGGAGGACCTTCGCGACCGCTTGTCAGTCGCGACCTGCTGTGGAGCCTGCGAGGACACGGCGAGCGCCTGCCTGTCCCGGCACGTGCGTGTCCGTGGTGACACGCGGAGCGGGCGCGAGCGGCGCATCGACCCCCCGTCCGACGTCCCTTCCACGGCTCCCTGCGCCGCCTAAGCCCGCGTCGCGATAGCGGCCCGGCGGGTCGCCTCCGTTCCCGCGAGTGGGGCATTCTACCGGAGGCGTTCACCGCCCCCGAGCCTCGGCGGCTATCCTCGGGCATGATGCCGGCTCGCAGATGGCGGCTGCCCCAAATCCTCGAAGCATGCGACGAGCAGGAGTTCGCGGATCAATGCGGCCAGCGGATCCGTTGCCCCCGCGGAGCGCGTCCGGGTCCCGGCTTCCCGGGCGGCGGCAGGCGGAATTCGGACCAGACGCCACTGCATTCGAAGCTCTCCGGACCCGACTTCCCGCAGCTGCAGGTGGGGAACACCGTTCAGCCATCGGGTCTGAATGAAAAAGCGCATCGGGTGTGCATCCTCCGCGAGCGTGACCGGGTATGTTGTAAATAATAATCATTCGCGTTCAAATGGGCAAGGTCGTGCCGCTGGGCAAATGCAGTCGCTGGAACGACTTGAGCGGCCAGGGTCGAACCGCCGGGCTGGAATCGCTCGCCGGGACGCCCTGCCACTCAACGCGCTGCGGACGGCCAGGGGACATCGCCCGATTGCCTCCTCATGCGCCGCGGGAGGGCATGCCGCCACATACCGGGCAGGCGGGATCGGGCCGCAGATGGATGGCGTTCCAATCCATGCGCAGTCCGTCGAGGATGAGCAATCTGCCGCTCAGCCCCGGCTCGAGGCCAGCGAGGATCTTCATCGCCTCCAAAGCCTGGACCGATCCAATAATCCCGAGCAGGGGAGAGGCCACGCCATTGGCGGCGCAGGTCTCCTGGCCGGTCGCCGCGTCATCGTAAAGGCAGCGGTAGCAGCCGCTCCCGCCCTTGTTCATGAAAACGGTAACCTGCGCATCGAAGCGGATCGCGGCGGCGGAAACCAGCGGGGTGCCCGCGCGTACGCAGGCGGCGTTGATCGCGAACCGCGTCGCGAAATTGTCGCTGCAGTCGACTACGACATCAGCCGCGGCCACCTGATCGGCCAGCTCCCGCCCCTCCAGCGCCTTCTCGAAAATCGTCAGCCGCACCTCCGGATTCAGCGCCAGCAGGCGATCGCGCGCGCTCTGCACCTTCGGGCGCTTGATATCGGAGGTGGAATGAACGATCTGCCGCTGCAGGTTCGAGAGCTCGACGCGGTCGAAGTCAACCAGAACCATCTCGCCCACCCCCGCGGCGGCCAGATACATCGAGGCCGGCGAGCCGAGGCCGCCGAGCCCGATCAGGAGCGCGCGCGAGGCCAGCAGCCGCTCCTGGCCCGCCACGCCGAACTCCTTCAGCATGATGTGGCGGCTGTATCGGATGAGCTGGTCGCGACTCAATGCAGGTTTCTCCGCCGTCATGGCCGCGTCTCCGTGCGCGCTAGATACTTGCGCCAGTGGTGCACATCCAGATCGCTGCGCGCAGCTTCTCGCACCGGCCACGCGCCCGCATAGAGGCGTCGTAGTGACGACTCCCAACCCTCGTCGGCGGTCAGCGCCTCCCGAGCAATCGCGTCGGCATACGCCATCCACCGATGCCGCAACCGCGAGCGCAGGCCCGCCCTGGCTCGAATGCCGCGAGCGCTCAGCCACGGGAGCAGTATATCGATGCCGGTCAGCCGCAGGTCATATCGCAGACGGATCACGCCCTGCCCCAGCCCCTCGACCGCCTCCACGCCGGGCAGCTGGCGCATGGCCTGCACGGCCTCCCGCTCACCGGGCGTGGCGAGGGTGAGCGCCCGGGTCCTCAACGCGAACTCAGCCATCGCCGTGCGGTCGCCGACCGGACGTCGCCCGCTCGCGGTCGGCCAGGTCCCGAAAGGTGAGCACGTCGCGATAGCCCGCAGCGATCATCAGTCCCCGCACACCCGCTC
>CAZTPK010000050.1:0-9080 GCA_964614765.1 uncultured Gammaproteobacteria bacterium | reverse complement strand
CTCGAGGAGCTGGAGAGGCGCGCGCGGGGGGGCACGCGGGCCCTCGATGCAGTCCTGCTCGCCATGGACCTGGCCCTGCCCCAGCTCGCGGCCGTGCAATTCTCAAGAGATTCCGCTTATTACGTTCGCACCGGACAGGCGGTGCGGACGGCCGGGGCCGCGGCGGGGCTGCTGCGGATGTACGACGAGGAGGGGCGCTTCATGGGCATCGGCGAGAGAACCGACGACGGCCGCGTCGCGCCGCGGCGCCTGGTCAACTGGAGTTGAGCGAAGGCCGCTCCACCGGCCGGCCGCGGGGCGTGTGCCGGAGCGTCTCGGAACGGTAGTTTTTCCTTGTTACCCGGCACTTGCGTGGCTACAATAGCGCCCGCTTTGAAGCCGACAGACCGACAGAAGAGACAGCGTAGCAGGAGTATTCCATGGCAATGACCTCCGAGCGCAAGAGCGCCATCATCAGGGACAACCAGCGTAAGCCATCCGACACCGGCTCCCCCGAAGTACAGGTGGCCCTGATGTCGGCCCGCATCGACGAGCTGACCGAACACTTCAAGACGCATACCCACGACCTGCACTCCCGCCAGGGTCTGCTTCGGCTGATCAACAAACGCCGCAAGCTCCTCGACTACATGAAGCGTTCAAACCCGGACGGTTACCGCGGCCTCATCGGCAAGCTGGGTCTGCGCAAGTAAGGCAATCACGCCCGCGTGCATCGCGGGCTTTTCATTTTCACCTCTCATGATTTGGTGACTGCCATGGCACCGACGAAAACGTCATTTCAATACGGCGCGCACACCGTAACACTCGAGACCGGCGAGATCGCCCGCCAGGCCACCGGCGCGGTAATGGTCAGCATGGGCGAGACGGTCGTGCTGGTCACGGTGGTCGGCAACAAGAACGAATCGGATCGCGACTTCTTCCCGCTCACCGTCGATTACCAGGAGAAGACCTACGCCGCGGGCAAGATCCCGGGCGGCTTCTTCAAGCGCGAGGGCCGCCCGAGCGAGAAGGAGACGCTGACCTCACGCCTCATCGACCGGCCGCTGCGCCCGCTCTTCCCGGAGGGCTTCCGCCACGAGGTGCAGATCGTCGCCACCGTCCTGTCGCTGGACCCGAAGGTCGATCCGGACATCCCGGCGATGCTGGGCTCCTCGGCGGCGCTCGCGGTCTCGGGCATCCCGTTCAACGGTCCCATTGGCGCGGCCCGCGTCGGCTATCGCGACGGCCAGTACGTGCTCAACCCGAGCTTCAAGGACCTGGAAGACTCGCTGCTCGACCTGGTGGTGGCCGGCACCGACACCTCCGTGCTGATGGTGGAGTCGGAGGCCAAGGAGCTGCCCGAGGATGTCATGCTGGGGGCGGTGCTGTTCGGCCACCAGCAGATGCAGACCGCCATCAACGCCATCCGAGAGCTGGCCAAGGCGGTCGGCCCGAAGCCCTGGGACTGGACGCCTCCGGCCGCCGACGGCGAGCTGCTGGCCGCGGTCGACGCCTATGCCGCGCGCATCCAGGAGGGCTACACGATCGTGGACAAGCTGCTTCGCCGCGACACGCTCGCCAAGCTGCGCAGCGAGATCACCGCCACCCTGCTGCCGGCCGGGCAGGAGCCGAAGTGGAAGCCAGAGCACGTCCGGACGGCGATCGAGAACCTGGAGTACAAGATCGTGCGCGCGATGGCCCTGGAGGAGGGGCGGCGCATCGATGGCCGCGGCAAGACCCAGATCCGCCCGATCACCTGCCGGGTGGGAGTGCTGCCGCGCACGCACGGCTCGGCGCTGTTCACCCGGGGCGAGACCCAGGCGCTGGTCGTCACCTCTCTGGGTACGGAACGCGACGCGCAGATCATCGACGCCATCGAGGGCGAGCGCAGCGACCGCTTCCTCTTCCACTACAACTTCCCGCCGTTCTCGGTGGGCGAGGTCGGGCGCGTCGGGTCGCCGAAGCGCCGCGAAATCGGTCACGGTCGCCTGGCGCGTCGCGGCGTGGAGGCCATGATGCCGTCGAAGGACGAGTTCCAGTACGTGGTCCGGGTGGTGTCCGAGATCACCGAGTCCAACGGTTCCAGCTCCATGGCGTCTGTGTGCGGCGCGAGCCTGTCGCTGATGGACGCGGGCGTGCCCATCAAGGCGCCGGTCGCCGGCATCGCCATGGGCCTCATCATGGAAGGGCCGAAGTGGGTGGTGCTTTCCGACATCATGGGTGACGAGGACCACCTCGGCGACATGGACTTCAAGGTAGCCGGCACCGCGAGCGGCGTCACGGCGCTGCAGATGGACATCAAGATCAGCGGCATTACCGCCGCCATCATGGAGCAGGCCCTGGCGCAGGCGAAGGAAGGCCGCATGCACATCCTGGGCGAGATGGCCAAGACCATCAGCAAGCCGCGCGAGGAGATGTCCGAGCACGCCCCGCGCATCATCTCCTTCAAGATCCATCCGGACAAGATTCGCGACGTCATCGGCAAGGGCGGCGTGACGATCAGGGCGATCACCGAGGAGACGGGCACCACCATCGACATCGAGGACGACGGCACCGTCAAGATCGCCTCCGTCGATGCCGCGGCGGGTCTCGAGGCCAAGCGCCGCGTCGAGCAGATCACCGCCGACGTGCAGGTCGGAATGGTTTACGAGGGCCGCGTGGCCAAGCTGATGGACTTCGGTGCGTTCGTGAACATCCTGCCCGGCAAGGACGGCCTCGTGCACATCTCGCAGATCTCCGAGGAGCGGGTGGAGAACGTCAGCGACAAGCTCCGCGAGGGCGACGTGGTCAAGGTCAAGGTGCTCGAGGTCGACAAGCAGGGCCGCATACGCCTGAGCATCAAGGCCGTCGGCGCCGGCAGCTGACCACGGCCCTGCGGCGGTGAACGGGGCAGGACGGGCCCGCGGGTCCGTCTGCCTTTCCGCGCCGGGGTGCGCCGCGGCGATCAGCCGCCGGCGACCATGCTCGGCGCCTTGCAGGGCGGCGCGCTGAGAGTGCCGCCGCACAGCCGCACCCGCCATACCTCCTGTTGCAGGATTTCCGCGACCTCCTCTCTTCGCTGCAGGGATTCCCTCTCGCGATACGGCCCCATCACCACGCGATATCGGAGGGGCGCGTGGTCCGGTCCGGGACCGGTGCGGGCAATCGCGGTGTCGAACCGTGTCAGTGATCGACGCCAGCGCTCGGCATTGCCCTCGGCGCTGAAGCTGCCCAGGACCAGATAGTACTGCGGAGGCGCCGGTTGTCCCTTGCCCGGCTGCCGTGGCTTTGGGGTCGGCGTGGGGGCCGGCTCCCTTCGGGCGAGGGCGGCGGGGGCCGCGGGCCCATTCGCGACGCAGATGGGAGCATCCCTCACCACGCGCAACAACGCGCAGTCCTGCTCGGCGATGGCGGAGATGACGTGGTCGGAAGGCCCCTTGCCCGTCACGATGTAGCTCGCGCCGGTCAGCGCGAGCGTGCCGAGCTTAACCGCTGGCGGTAGCGCTGTGCAGCCGCACGCCCCCGTCGCCAGGAGCGCCGCGCCGCACGTCCATCCCCGCCAACATGCCATGCACACCTCTCGCAGCAGCCCACTCGTGACTACATGAATTCGCGTAGTCAGAAAGGAATATCTTCAATAAGTTAGATGATTAACATGACAAAGTAAATCGACTCGGCGGGCGCTGCGGGCGGGTCCCTCAGCCGGCAGTCTCGGCGAGTCGCTTGAGATGGGCGTAATCGGTCTTGCCGGTACCGAGCAGCGGCAGCTCTCTGAGGTACTGGATGCGCCGCGGCACGGCCAGCTCCGGCGCTCCGAGTCTGCGGGCTGCCTGCAGGATCGCCTCCCGGTCCAGGACCGAGTCCGTGGTGAACAGGACCAGTGAATCGCCGCGTCTCGGATCGGCGACCGATACCGTGGCGTGGTGCGCCCCGGGCGAGGCGGACTGCGCGATCTTCTCGACCGCCTCCAGCGACACCATTTCCCCGGCGATCTTGGCGAACCGCTTCACCCGGCCCCGGATGCAGAGGAAGCCGTCCTGGTCGATCGCGACGATGTCGCCGGTACTGTGCCAGCCCGCGCCGATCTCGGAGGCCGCCGGTTGCAGCACCCCGGGCCGCTCGTGCAGATAGTAGCCGAGCATGACGTTCGGCCCGCGTACGTGCAGCACACCGCCTTCGGCGATGCCCTCGACCGGCTGCAGGCGGTGCTCCACGCCCGGCAGCAGCGTGCCGACGGTACCCGTGCGATAGGCCATCGGGGTGTTCACGGCGATCACCGGCGCGCATTCGGTGGCGCCATAGCCCTCCATGATTCGTATCCCGAACTTCTCGTACCACGCCTTGCGGACCTCGTCGGTCAGTTTCTCGGCCCCGGAGACCACGTAGCGCAGCCGATAGAAATCGTAGGGGTGGGCAAACTTGGCGTAGGCGCCGAGGAAGGTGCTGGTGCCGAACAGCACCGTGCAGCCGCGGTCGTAGATGATCTCGGGGATGACGCGGTAGTGCAGCGGCGAGGGATACAGAAACAGCCTGCTGCCGGTGACCAGCGGCATGATGGCCCCGCAGGTCAACCCGAAGGCGTGAAACACCGGCAGGGCGACGAGGAACTTGTCGGCCGGCGAGAAATCCACCACCGCGCGGACCTGCGCCACGTTGGCCAGCAGCGCGTCGTGGCTCAGCACCACGCCCTTGGGCTTGCCCTCGGAGCCTGAGGTGAACAGCACGACCGCCGGGTCTTGCGGCAATGTCCGCCGCATGGCCGCGCGCGGCATCCGCAGCGCGAAGAGGACGAGCCAGAGCCGGTCCGCCAGGGTGAATCGCGGCTGCAGGTCCTCCAGGTACTCCACCCGCACGTTCCGGATCGCCTGCACGGTCGCTGCCAGCTTGGCGGTCTCCAGGAACCGCCGCGAGGTGACGATGGTGCGCACGCCGGCCGCCTCGCAGGCGTATTGCATGCCGGCGGCACCGGCGGTGTAGTTCAGCATCGCCGGCACGCGCCGCATCGCGCTCATCCCGAGGATGGTGCAAACGGTGGCGCTGACGTTTGGCAGGAGCAGGCCGACGTTCTCGCGCTCCTCCGTGAACCTGGCGACCAGTCGCCCGATGGCGAGGCTCCGCTTCAGCAGTTCGCGATAGGACTGTTCCTCCTGGTTCATGTCCTCGAGCAGGCGGGCGTTCCGGCCGTTGATCGCCATGGCGTCGAGGAATGCGCTGAACAGCGTCTGCGCCGGCCGCGAGGAGAACACCATCTCCTGCATGAGCCGGCGCATCGCCTCCCCGGCCTTGCGCCGCCTCTGCTTGGCCGTCGGCGCCTCCGGCATCGCGATGGTGGTGGTCGGCAGGATGGTGATCGTGATGCGCGGAAACAGCCGGCGGCGGAACTGACCGGACAGACGGCTGAAGTACGACCGTTCCGGACCGTCCAGTCGCACCGGCAGGATGGTGGCGCCGGTCCTGGCGGCGACGAAGGCGGGGCCGTCGTAAACCTTCATGATGCCGCCGGTGACGGTGATGCGTCCCTCCGGGAAGATGGCGACGGGCTCACCGGATTCGAGCAGCGCGATGACCCTCTTCATGGCCATCGGGCTGGTGGGGTCGACCGCCAGGTGCGGGACCTGCGAGAGCACCATCCGGAACAACGGCTGCTTCAGCACCGTCGTATGCACCACGAAGGTGGGGCGTACGGGCAGGAACAGGCCGAGCAGGACGCCGTCGAGGAGGGAGAGGTGATTGGCGACCACCAGCACCTTGCCGTGCGTCATCGGGGCCGTATCCCCGACGACGCGGACGCCGAACAGCAGGCTGAACAGTCGCTTCAGTACGGCCCGCAGCACGCGCTCTCCTCCATTAGTGTCGTCGGCGATGGGGCGGCGGTGTCGCCGGCCTCGCCGGCCTCTCGGCGGCGCTTCCCCGCCGTCAGCACACGCCGGCGCGTATCGCGATCACCCTGCGCTCCGTGACAATGGCGTCGACGGGAACGTCGTTTTCGTCCGTGGGCACCGAGGCGACGATTTGCGTCTCGAAGGCCAGGGCGATCTTCGCCCGGCAGCGGTGGCCGGCGAACCAGCGATCGTAATAGCCCGCGCCGAAGCCGATGCGATGGCCGGCCTCGGTGAACCCCAGGCCCGGGGTTACCACCAGGTCGAATTCCTCGTCGACCGCCTCGGTGGCGACGGGGCTCAGGATACCGAGCTGCGCCGGGCGCAGCCCCTCCCACCCGCGCAGCCTGCAGGCGATCATCTCGGTCCTGCCCAGAATCTTCGGGACCGCGACCTCGCGTCCCTCGGCCAGCAGCTGCCTGAGGAGGTCATGGGTGTGGACCTCGCTGCCGCTGGAGATGAACACGAACACGCGGGCGGCGGATCGCATGGCCTGCAGGGCCGTCAGCCGCTGACATATGACTGCGGAGTACCGCTGCCGGTCGGCCTCGGAGAGGGCGTCGCGGGCGGCCTTCAACCTCTCCCGCAGGGCCGCCTTTTCGGCGGCTAGCCGATCAGGGCCGATGGGCGTCATTTATCCTTTTCATTTTCGGAGGTTATCCGTACAATACGCGCCTTTCGCGGCGTCGGCGAACGCCGCCCGCTGCCTGACGAATCCCATTCTGACAGGAACTCAAGTCGCATGGTAACCATACGTTTATCGCGCGGTGGCGCCAAGAAGCGTCCTTACTATTACATCGTCGTGACCGACAGCCGCTGCAAGCGCGACGGCCAGAAGCTCGAGCGGATCGGCTTCTTCAACCCCATGGCGGCGAGCAACGAGCCGAAGTTCCAGATTGACAAGGCGCGCGTGGAATACTGGGTCTCCAAGGGCGCCAAGGCCTCCGAACGGGTGGCTGACCTGATTGCCCGTCACGCCGCCTGAGGTTCCGCCGCCGGCGGCGGCAGAGGAGCGTCATGTCATCCTGGGCAAGGTCAGTGGGCTGTTCGGGGTGCAGGGCTGGGTGCGGGTCTACTCCCACACCCGGCCGATCGAGAACATATTGAAGTACTCGCCGTGGTATCTGCAGCAGGCCGGTTCCTGGCGGAGTTATGAGTTGGCCGAGGGCAGGCAGCACGGCAAGGGGCTGGTCGCGAGATTGGCGGGAATAGGAGATCGCGACCTGGCGCGAACCCTGGTCGGGGCGGCCATCGCGGTGAGGCGCTCGCAACTGCCGGCGCTCGGGACCGGGGAGTATTACCACACCGACCTCGTCGGCCTTTCGGTGGTGAACCGCGAGGGCGTCAGGCTCGGCACCGTGCAGCGGATCTTCGAGACCGGCGCCCACGACGTGCTGGTGGTGCGCGGCGCGCACGAGCACCTGATCCCGCTGGTGTTCGGCGTCCATGTGCTCAGGATTGATGAGCGCGCCGGCGTGATCGAGGTGGACTGGGGCGAGGATTACTGAGTCGCACCGAGGCACTCGCAGGGGGCGGCATGCGGCGCATAGGCGTAGTGACCCTGTTCCCCGAGATGTTGCGGGCGCTGACGGAGTTCGGCGTCTCGGGAAGGGCGGTGGCCAACGGACTGGTAGAGGTTCTGACCTGGAATCCGCGCGATTACGCGACGGATCGCCATCGCAGTGTCGACGACCGGCCTTACGGCGGCGGCCCGGGGATGGTGATGATGGTGGAGCCGCTGCGCGGTGCGATACGCGCGGCACGCGCGGCGCTGCAACCCTGCGCGGTGATCTGCCTGTCGCCGAGGGGACGCCGGCTCGATCAGGCGGGCGTGGAGCGCATCGCCGGCCTCGGAGACACGGTGCTGGTCGCCGGCCGTTACGAAGGCATCGATGAGCGCGTCGTGGACACCGAGATTGACGAGGAGCTGTCCATCGGCGACTACGTCCTGAGCGGCGGCGAGCTGCCCGCGATGGTGCTGATCGACGCCCTGGTGCGGCTGATCCCCGGGGCGTTGGGCGACGAGGACTCCGCGCGGCAGGATTCCTTCGTCGACGGACTGCTCGATTGCGAGCACTATACGCGCCCGGAGGCGATCGACGGTCGGCGGGTACCGGAGGTCCTGCTCTCCGGCAACCACGCGGCCATCGCACGCTGGCGGCGCAAGCAGGCGCTGGGCACGACCTGGCTGCGGCGTCCCGATCTGCTGGCGGACATGCCGCTTGCGCGGAGCGACCGGCAGCTGCTGGAAGAGTTCGCATCGGAACGAAGCGCCGCGGATGCCGCGACGCCAGCGAGGTGTGGCGTGGTCGGCGGTTGCGGTGAAGCGAGCCGGCGACGGGCTCCAATCGCGAGCCGGCCGGGGCAAGGGTTTGGCAGTGACGACTGAGTTGAGAGGAAGATGCCATGAGCAAGGTGATCGATCAGATCGAGAAAGAGCAGATGAACCGCGAAGTGCCGGAGTTTCGGCCCGGCGACGTGGTCGTCGTGCAGGTGAAGGTGAAGGAAGGCGACCGTGAGCGCCTGCAGGCCTTCGAGGGCGTGGTGATCGGCAAGCGCAACCGCGGGCTGAACTCCTCCTTCACCGTTCGCAAGATCTCCCACGGGGAGGGCGTTGAGCGCGTGTTCCGCACCTACAGCCCGACGGTCAGCGAGATCAGCGTCAAGCGCCGCGGCCACGTGCGCCAGGCCAAGCTTTACTACATGCGCGATCTGCGCGGCAAGGCGGCGCGCATCAAGGAACGCATCGAGAGCAAGGACAAGTCCGAGTAACACGGTCGGCGTTGCGCCGGTACCGCTACCGGTGTCAGCACTTCGATGCACCCATGACGGGGGATGCCGGCACGGCATGCCCCGTTTGTGTTTCTAGACCCCGCCGCCGATCGCGTGGACCCCGCAGCTCCCTCACCCAGAGAAGCCGCCAGGGCAGACCCGGATAACCTGGTCGAGCGATTCCTGGATGCGATCTGGGTGGAGCGCGGATTGAGCGATCTGACGCTGTCGGCGTACCGCGGCGATCTCGCCGCCTTCTGCCGCTGGCTCGCGGCACGAGCGGTGACGGTCACCGGCGCCGGGTCCGCGCATATCCTGGAGTTCCTCGCCAGCCATCCCCACGCCTCGGCGCGCAGCACCGCGCGCCGGCTCTCGACCCTGCGACGTTTCTACCAGCATCTGGTGCGGGAACGCGTCCTCGGGCACGACCCGAGCACCGCAGTGCCTGCCCCGCGGCTCGGGCGATCTCTGCCC
>CAZTPK010000049.1:0-9086 GCA_964614765.1 uncultured Gammaproteobacteria bacterium | reverse complement strand
GGAGCGAGACGCCCTTTTCGGCGATCCTGCTGTGCAGCTCCGGACCCGTCGTGCCGGGCATCTGCACGTCCAGGATCAAGCAGCCGGTTCCGCGGTAGGGCGCCCGCGCCAGGAAGTCCTTGGCCGACTCGAATACCTCCACGCCATAGCCGGCCGCGCGCAGCAGCCGATCGAGGCCCCGGCGGACGGACGGGTCGTCATCCACGACGAACACGGTTGCCGATTCGCCACTCATGGCGCAACCTCCACACGATTGTCCCCGAACTCGGCCCCGGTGCCGGCCATAAGGGGAATTTCGAAGACGAACCTCGAACCCTGGCCGCCATCGCCGGCCTCGACCCGGATCCTGCCACCGTGCGATTCGATGATCGACCGGCAGACGGAGAGGCCGAGTCCCATTCCCTGGGGTTTCGTGGTAGCGAACGCGTCGAAAATCGACTCCCGCCGCCGCGGCGAGATGCCCGGGCCGGTATCCTGCACACGCACCTGCACGGTGCCGGCGGCGCCGCCGCAGGAGACCGATATGCGCCGCTCCTCCGCATGCGAGTCGCGAATGGCCTCGACGGCGTTCATCACCAGGTTGAGGCCGCCCTGCTGCAGCTGCACCCGGTCGGCAAGCACGTTACAGCCTTGTTCGAAGTCGGTCTTCAGGTCGATGCCAGCGCCGATGAGCTCGCTGTGCAGCAGACCCAGGACCTCCGTCAGGACGGCCGCCATGTCCACGCTCGCGCGTTCGGTTTCGTGGTGCCGCATCATGGCGCGCAGGCCGCTGATCACGGCTGCAGCGCGCTTGTCGTCGCGCACGATGTCGGCGAGGATCTCGCGCAGCTCGGCGAGATCCGGTTCGTCGTGCGCCAGGAACCGCAGCGCGGCCTGTGCGTTGCTCAAGATGGCCGTCAGCGGCTGGTTGAGCTCGTGCGCCAGCGAGGCGGTGAGCGTGCCGGTGCGCGCGACGCGATCGGTATGCCAGAGCTGCGTCCGCAGCTTGCGAGTTTCCTCCTCCGCCTTTCGTGACTCGCTGACATCCTGGATCGTTCCGGCCACGCGTGCCGGGGAGCCGTCCTGCCAGAAATACGTGTGCCCACGGACGCGGACGATGCGCTCTCCGCCGTCCGGAGGCACAATGCGAAACTCGAGGTCTATCGCGTCCGCGCGTTCAGTCCAGAGCCGTGCAATCGCTTCTGAAAGCTCGGCGCGGTCTTGCGGGCGCGCGAGCGCGATGAAGTCGCCGAACTTTGCCATCTCGACACCGACGATTCTTCGCGCTTCATCCGAGAGCTGGAGCTTCTGTGCAACCACGTCCCACGTCCAGCTCCCCAGTCTTGCGATCTTCTGGGCCTCGGCAAGACTGCGCGCACTGTCGCGCAGCGCCTTCTCGGTCTGCCTGCGCTTGGTGGCATCCACGATCGTCGCCAGCACGAACTGACCCTCGTTGGTCCTGATCGGACTCAGGCCGATCGCGACGGGGACTTGCGTCCCATCCTTGCGCAACCCGTACAATTCCCGCCCGCCCTCCATCATCGGGCGCAACTCGGATTCCGATGCATGTTCGCGGCGATAGGCACGATGCCGTTCGCGTTCGCCCGGCGGCAGAAGCATCTCGACCTGACGCCCCTGCAACTCTTCGCCGCGGTAACCGAATATCCGCTCGATTTGCGGGTTTGCCAGAACGATACGCCCATCCGAGTCGACCATCATCACGCCGTTGGGCGCCGACTCCACGACCCTGCGGAACCTCTCCTCGCTGGTCCGCAGCGCGCCTTCGAACCGGGTCCGCATCAACGCATTGACGAGCGCATCGCCGAGCAGGCGCAGCCGCGGGACGTATTCCTTCGGCCAGATGATGTTTTCACGACTGGACGCCAGTCCGAGGCAGTAGCGTGGCCGTTCTCCTACCGCAATCGGGATGGCCAATATCGAACGGATGCCGAGGGCCTCGACCATCTCCCGGTCTATGGCGTCCTCCGCGGGGTAATCGCCCATGCGGCTGCGGACCAGGGCTTCACCGCGACGGAAAATCCTGTCGTAGGTCTGCGGACATTTCGACGCATACTCGAAATCGGCGGGCAGGGGTGCAACGCCGGCGTCGCTGGCGAGGTAGCGGAATTGCGCCTGGTCCATGTCCGGGTCAGCCTCCGCGAGAGTGCAATAGTCCGCGCCGAAGAATTGCAGAACCATCTCCAGCGCGTGCGTGATCTCCTCGTCTGCACGATCGAGGTCGACTGCAACCAGCCGCGCGGAAACATTCGCAATCAGCTTCTCCAAATGCAGCGCCTCCCGCTGCGCGTCCTCCATGGATCGGCGGGCCAGGGCGCTCGCCAACACGCCTCCCAGCAGCAGCAGGCGCTGCACGAGCGCCTCGGGCCACCGCACCTCCTGCCGCGATGCCGAAAAGATCGCGGCGCCCAGCATCAAGTCGCCGAGGAACAACGGTATCGCCACCATCGAGCGCACGCCGATCCGCTCCAGGTATTCACGCTCCACGGCCGCCTCCGCCGGCAGATCGGCGATACGGGAGACGACCACGGGCTCGCCCTTGCTCAACTTGCCGAACGACCAAGCGTAGTCCTTACCCAACACCGGCAGCATCTGCTCGATGTCGGCGGTGACGTGCGAGCGGGTGCGGTAAAGAACCGTGCGATCGTCCGACAATGAAAGGATGGTGGCCCGGTCTATGCCCAGGAACTGGACGACCTCTTGCAGCGAACTCCTCAGCGCCGCATCGATGCCCTCCGCGGGCAGCCGGACGAAGGCCGCCGAGATCGTCGACAGCAGCTGCTCGAACCGAAGCAGACTGCCGATCTGCCGTTCCTTGCGCTTCCGCATCAGTGCGTTCGCAAGAATACCGGCAATCAGCTCCAGTCGTTGGACTACGTCCTGCGACCACTCGCGTTCCCGGCTGAGGGAGGCGAAGGTGATGAGGCCGATCACGTTGCCGCCGACCTTCAATGGCAACGTGACGTTTGACTTCGGTCCGGCCTCCGACAGCATGAATTGTCTCTCCTGCACGGCCTCCGCCGGGAGATCCTCCACTTTCGAGACTACGATGGTGCGCCCCGCCCGGAGCTCGCGTCCCAGCCACGGCAGATCGTTGTCGGTCCTGATGTGTTCCGGCAGCGGCGGAAAGCCGGGGGCGGTGTAGGCATGCGTGCGCACGAGCATCCGCCCGTCGTCGGAAATCTGGGCCAGGGCCGAGCGCTCCAGTCCGAGCGCCCGCACGATGCGATCCAGCCACGACTCGATCCCGGCATCGATCGCCTCCGCGGGCATGGCCACGAAGTCGGCCGAGAGCTTGGCGACCAGCCCGTGGAAGCTCTCCGCGGGGGTCGTTTCGGGCATGTCTGGAACGGGGTCCAGGGATATTGCGGAAACGGAGTCGGATTCGAGGCTATGCATTGCGCAGTCCGGGGCGCGCCGGGTCGAGACGATCGTCGCCATGGGCGACGGCTGCAGCCGGCATTGCAAGCGCGGCGCGTAGGTAATGATAAGCCCCCCAGAGCCCGATGGGCACCACCAGGAGCAGCGCATAGCGCAGGGCATCGTGCCCGAGGCGCGGGGCCAGAGCGTCGCTCAACAGACCGATCAGCTGCGGCCCGAGACCGAGGCCGAGCACGTTCGCCGTGAACAGCAATAGCGCCGCCGCGAGGGCGCGCATGCGCGAGTCCACGAGATCCTGCACCAGCGCGAAGGTGGCGGGGAGAAACCAAACGATGCCGATGCTGGCGATGGCGAGACAAGCGAGCATCGCAGCCGGCTCACGGGCGAGGATCCCGGCCACTGTGAACGCAAGCATGGGAATGGCCCCGAGGGCCGGCGCCCACGCCTTCCAGCGATCATCGCGACGCGCCATACGGTTGGTCAGCATTGCCCCGAACACCGTGCCCGTACCGCCGAGGATCCCCATCGTGATGGCGACCGCCGTTCCGGCTTGACCGATTGTGTAGCCATGCGAGCGGATCAGGAAGGAAGGCAGCCAGGTGACAAGGCCGTAGGCCACGAACGTGAGCAGCGGCCCGCCGATGAACAAGTGTCGCAGGGCGCGGCGGGACCAGATGAACCGGCAACCTTCGGCCAGACCTGCGACCCCCGCGCCGGTCGGTTCGACTCGCCGTCTCGACCCGGATTCCTCCAGGACGGCTGAAGCCAGAACCGCAAGGGCGAGCCCCAACGCGCCCGCCGTCCACAAGGCCACGCGCCATCCGTACCACTGGCCCAGCCAGGCGCCCAGGAGCAGACCGAGCAGCAGGCCGAGGTGCGGTCCCAGCGAAAACCACCCCATGGCAGACGTGCGCTCGGCAGGGGGATACAGCTCGGCGATGATCGAATGCGAGGGCGGGTTCGTGCCGGCCTCTCCGATCGCCACGCCGATCCGTGCGAGCAGCAACTGCCAGAAGCTCGCGGCCATGCCGCACAGCACGGTCATGGCGCTGAAGGTGACCAGCGAAAGGGCGATGATTCGACTCCGGTTGCCGCGGTCCGACCACAGGGCAACGGGTATGCCCAGTGTCGTGTAGAACAGCACGAACGCCGGGCCGCTCAGCAACCCGAGCTGCGCGTCGGAAAACCCGAATTCCCGCTTCAGCGGCTCGAACAGCACCGAAAGGATCTGCCGGTCCATGATGCTGACCGTGAAGATCGCCATCAGCATTGCCAGCACATGCGCGCGCGGTGCCATCGGTTTGCCTCGATCCATCGGTAATCACTCACCCACGGCCGCCTCAGCCCCGTGTGTCGCCGCCTTCGCGGCCAGTATCGGCAATGCCTGCCTGGCTGTCACCGGCACCTCGGGTAAGGCGGTTCTTCGGGGCGCCAGCCCGCGATGACCTTCCCGGGTGCCGCGCTGCCCTGCCCGGCGGTTCATCGTGCATGAAAAACCCGAATGCTAGAATGCCACCGCTACGCTGACCATGCCAACCAGTTCCTCCGAATCTATTGCTCTGCAGCGGTGGCCCATCAATTGCCGACATCCAATACGCGACGCCTCTGTGTCGCCCCCATGATGGAGTGGACGGACCGGCACTGCCGGTACTTCCTGCGCCTCATCTCGCCGCACGCGCTGCTGTACACCGAGATGGTGACGACGGGCGCATTGCTGCACGGCGATCGCGAACGCTTCCTGAAGTTCGATCCAGCCGAGCACCCTGTCGCATTGCAGCTCGGCGGCAGCGACCCCGCCGCCCTCGCCCGATGTGCGCGGTTCGGATACGAGCGAGGCTACGACGAGATCAACCTCAACTGCGGCTGCCCCAGCGATCGCGTACAGGACGGGCGTTTCGGCGCCTGCCTGATGGCCGAGCCGAGGCTCGTCGCCGACTGCGTGGCCGCCATGCGCGCGGCCGTGCCGATCCCGGTCACGGTGAAGACGCGGCTCGGCATCGACGCGCTCGACCACGACGAGCACCTGCACCACTTCATCGGCACCGTCGCCGAGGCGGGTTGCGAGGTCTTCATCCTGCACGCCCGCAAGGCTTGGCTCTCGGGCCTGAGTCCGAAGGAGAACCGCGAGGTGCCGCCGCTGCAGTACGAGCGCGTCTATGCGGTCAAGCGCGCGTTCCCCTCCCTGAGCGTCGTCATCAACGGCGGCGTCACCTCCGCTGTCGCCGCGCTCGGCCATCTCGCGCACGTCGACGGCGTGATGATCGGCCGCGAGGCCTACCACAACCCCTACGTGCTGGCGGAACTGGAACGGGCCCTTTTCGACTTCGCGTCGCCGCCGCGCGTGGCCGTGGTGGAGGAATTCGCCCGCTACATGGAGCGCGAGCTCGATGCCGGCGTGCCGATGCGCGCGATGACGCGCCACGTCCTCGGGCTGTTCAACGGCCTCCCGGGGGCGCGTCGCTGGCGACGAGATCTGAGCGAGCTGGCGGGCGCCGGGGCATCGCGCAGCGGCATCCTGCTCAACGCCATGGGGCACGTCGCGGCGGCGCTCGCGGCGCCTCGTCACCGGCACGCGGCCGATGCCCCGCGGGCCGTCAACGAATGATGAGACCGCTGAGAGTCGGCCGACGGCTTTAACGCCCGGGGGCGGCCTCCCCGGGCCTGAACGTCCGGTTCAGAACTGCATCTCCAGGGTGCCCATCCCGCCGAGATAGATGAGGGTATCGTCTCCCGGGACGACGCGGCCATGGCCGTCGAGCCGGCTGCCGGGGGCGTCCCACCACACCGAGGCCATCGCGCCCATGCCGAAGGCAACCCCCTCGGTCAGCTCGTAGACGTACTTCACGCCCAGCTCCGAGACCGGGACGTTCACGTCCCGGCGCTCGATAAAGCTCTCCACCCCGCTGCGCAACTCCTCCGTGCCGGCACCTGGCGCAAGGCCACGGGTCAGCTCCGCCTGGCCGTAGAGCACGCTCTGCTGGAATACGCCGGTGAAGCGGTGCCGATCCATCTGCCGATCACCGGCGATGCCCAACGTCGGTCCGACCAGCGTGCCGCTGCCCATCGCGGGCAGAAGGGCGGTGTTGGCCAGGCTGGATTCGAACCCGCCCGCGCTGAGGGGTGCCGCCCCGGCGCCCTCTTCATAGCCGCCTAGTTTCAGGCCCGCCACCACCTGCAATTGCCCGCGCTTGTCGTGCAGCAGCGTGCGGTGCGCGGTCAGATCGCTGGACCATACCCTGGTCAGCGCGTCGCGCGCGATCGCGATCGATCGCCCTGCCGGGGTCGAGAAGACGTAGCGCGGCTGGAATCGCCAGTCCTCGGCCACGACCGCCTGCGGTTCGATAGCGAGACCGCCCGCATACGGCTGCATGGCGTTTGCCCGCAACACCCATGGTCCCGCGCGTTCGGTGGAAGCCTCGCGGACGCCTCCGGCGGCGCGCGCGGTGTCCTGTGGCCGGGCAGCTCCGAAGACTTCGAGAAAGAGCGGGTCGTAGCGCGGGGTGAGCTCGGCGGCGTGGACCGGGCCCAAGGGGCACAGCACGACCAGCAGGGTGGCCACGCGACCACCCCAACGGTCGGACGACATGCCGGCAGGCTTTGCAGGCTCCACTGCCTCTCCCTTCGGTGCCTGATCCGTGCTGACGGCCTTGGGACCCGGCCGTCGGCAGACACTCTTAAAGTGTTTTATTTCGAGGAAAGGATTACTTACATCAATTACTAATCTAATTTTCCTCGATTTTCAAGGCTGGAGCTGATTTGTTACTTCAACCGTGCCCACGCGGTCCCTCCGCAACGAGTCCTCAGGACACGTTCAATCCCCCGTTCCCTGGTCCTGGAACGGGTTCTTGCCGAGGTGGTCGTTCAGCGCGAAGTCCTCCTGGGCGTAGGCGCGCGATCCGCTTGCGACCGGAAGTTCGACGGGCAGGGCGCGAGGGACGTCGATCGATGCCACCCGCCGCTCCGGGCCGTAAACGGCCATATACATGGGGTCGGCGGCAATCGCCGCCGCTGCCGGCTCCTTCGCCGGGGCGCCGGGGGCGGCCGCGAGCAGCAGCGGGAGGGCGACGAGGGTCACTGCCTTGCGACTGCGGGTCATGTCGGGACATCCGGTCGAGTTGACTAACTAAAAAGATAGTTTAAATCTCACTACTTTACAATACTTTTCTATCTTTTTATCTCAAGTTCGGTGTTCATCTCCCCGTAGCTCGCAAGCATCCTGCGGTGGTACCGATATGCCCCCGGCCGCCTTCCATGCGCCTCTGACCTGCCGGCGGGAGCAGGAAAGTCACCTGCCGCCGATCAGGGCCTGCACCTCGGCAAAGGACCGCACCCACGGCCTGGTCTTCTGCACGTCCGGCGGCAGGGACGCCAGGGCCTGCTGTGCCTCTCGGCGCGACCGGTAGACGCCGAGGATGGCCGTGTATCCCGTGCGGTCGGCGAGCGCCCGACTGAAGTAGGCCCGGTCGGGGCCGAACTCCGGACGGTCGATCAGGCGCGCCACCGACGCCTCGTCGGAGGCGGTGACCAGTTGCAGCGTGTAGTGATCGGGCGCCTGTTCCCGGATCCACGCCTCCCGGTGGGGACCCAAGGGTTGGCCACTGGCCCCTGGGACGGCCGTAGCGGCAACGGGCCGATCGGGGCTCGTCGCTGCAGGCGCGGGCATGGTCGTCTCCCGCCGTGCCACCACCTCGAGCCGTTGCGCCGCCTTCTCGTGACCCTGATCGGCGGCGAGCCGATACCAGCGGCGCGCGGCATCGGCATCGGGCGCGGTGCCGATCCCGTCCTCGGCGAGACGACCGACCTGGTACTGCGCCTGCGGCATGCCCTGCTCGGCGGCCGCCCGCAGCCAGCGATAGGCGCTGACATGATCGACAGGCACGCCGCGGCCGTTGGCGTAGAGGACGCCGAGGCGATACTGGGCCAGCATGTGGCCCTGCTCCGCCGCCGCCAGGTACCATCGGGCCGCCTCCTCCTCGTCCTTCGCCGGACCGATGCCCCATGCATACATCTCCCCCAGGCTGTACTGCGACTCGGCGAATCCAAGGTCCGCCGCCATGCGCCACCAGCGGGCCGCCTCCGCGTAATCCTTCTCGATCCCGATGCCTTCGAAGTATTTCACCCCGAGGTTGTGCTGAACGGTCGGGATCCCGTGCAGCGCCGCCTTGCGATACCACTGCGTGGCGGTAGCGTCGTCCTTGGGAACGCCCTGGCCGTAGTCGTACATGATGCCGAGCGTGATCTGCGCGTCGGCATCGCCCTGCTCGGCCAGCGGCTCGAGGATCTCGAAGGCGCGGCCATAGTCGCCGGCGAGGTAGGCGTCCTTGCCGTCCTCCAGCGGATCGGCGCGGAGCGCGCCAGCGGCCAGGATGAGTGCGATGGCGATCGACGCGTACCGCAGGCGGGGCACAGCCTGGAGCCGGACGCGCGTGCACGGTCGCCGCGATTGCGGCAAGCGGCGTGGTCCCCGGTGTATGGATGCATCGCCCATATGCTGGCCGCCCCCCCGGCCACACTGGACAAACTGAGTGAGGTCAACTAGTTGAGAACACTATTTAAATTATATTCACACTCTTGCATCGCGGTGGTCAAGGGGACTTCTGCGGGCGCCGAGGGGGGCGATGAACAAGACGAAAAACCTGCGCCCGCGGCGCGGGCATTGCCGCTCCCTCCCCTAGTTCACCCGCGACGGCGGTCGCACGCTCCAGCCA
>CAZTPK010000048.1:0-9196 GCA_964614765.1 uncultured Gammaproteobacteria bacterium | reverse complement strand
GCTGCATGCCATGCAGCGGATCGCCGACATGCGCAAACGTCTCGTCGAGCTCACCGGGCAACTGGAGGACGCCAACAAGCGCCTCCTGGAGATGGTGAACGTGGACGGTCTCACCGGACTGCTCAACCGCCGATTCCTCGATGAGCTGCTCTCGCGCGAGTACAGCCGGTCCGCACGCAACCGCTCCCCGATCTCGCTGCTGATGATCGACGTCGATCATTTCAAGCGGTACAACGACACCTTCGGACATCTCCAGGGTGACGAGTGTCTGCGCAAGGTCGGCCGCGCCTGTCGGGATGCCCTGAACCGCGGCGCAGACGCCATGGCCCGATATGGCGGGGAGGAGTTCGTCGCCGTGCTGCCCGAAACCCCCCTGAGCGGCGCCCGGACTGTCGCCGAGAGAATGGGCCGGCAGGTCTGTTCTCTGGCGCTCCCGCACGCTGATTCGGCCCCAAACGGTATCGTAACGGTGAGCATCGGCTGTGCCGCGCAGGTGGCGGAGCACGGCTCGGCACCGGAGGTACTGCTGCAGGCCGCGGACAGGATGCTCTATCGGGCCAAGGATATGGGGCGCAACCGCGTATGTTGCGCGGAGGACGGGTCGTGAATCGGGCGTATGCAGTTCCGGATCGCCGTCGCCGACAGTCCGGCCGCTGCGACCGCGGTGGCCGCCCGGAGGCCGCAGGCGTTGCCAGCCGCTCCCCGGAGCGGGCACCTTGACCGAATCCTCACGTCCGTTGCCGGCCGACGCGCCGCTGCGGGTACTGGTCGCGGACGATTCGGTCGTGGACAACCGGATAACCTGCGCGGCCATCGCGCGGCACGGCCACACGACCTTCTCGGCCGCGAACGGCCGGGAAGCGGTGGAACTGTATCGCGTCCACTCGCCGGATGTGATCGTCACCGACTGCAACATGCCGGAGATGGATGGATTCCAGGCGACGCGTGACATCCGAGAGGCTTGCCGCGACCGCTGGGTGCCGATCATCATGGTCAGCGGCATGGATGCCCCGGAGGACATCGTCCGCGGACTGGAGGCGGGAGCCGACGACTTCCTCACCAAGCCAGTGCATCCCGACGTACTGTTGGCAAAGCTGCGGCTGTTCGGGCGCGCGTTGTCGATCCATCGCCAGCTCGAGGCGAGCTACTCCCACTACCGCAGCATCAGCGACTCGACGCTGGATGGGATCATCACCACCGACGCGGAAGGCGTCATCCTGACGGCGAACCGCGCCGCCGAGCAACAGTTCCGTTTCCCTCCGAAAGGCCTCTCTGGCCGTCGCATGGATGAACTTCTGGTCTCGACGGAGGGGAAGCCCGGCGCGCGGTGGTACGAATGGGCCGGCCACGGCGACGGCGGCTACGACGGCGTGGGCCTGCGCTTGGATGGCGATCCCTTCCCGTTGACCCTGCGGGTAAGCCGTTTCGAGGCGGAGACGGGCGGGAACTTCGTGGTGATCGTTCGCGACGAGACGCTGCGCAAGCAGTACGAGCGCAGCCTGGAGGCCTACCGGCAGGAGAAGCAGCGGGAGTCCGAGCTGGCCGCGGAGGTGATGCGCAACATCATCCGCGCCGACGGGGCGGCCGATCCGCTGCTCGGCGTCCGCTCGATGCCGGCCACGGAGTTCAGCGGCGACGTGGCGCTGGCCGCCCGCGCGCCGGGCGATGTGCCGTACTTCTTCGTCGCCGACGCCACCGGCCACGGCCTGGCTGCGGCGATCTGCGTGCTGCCGCTGGTGCGCATCTTCCGCACCATGGTAGCCAAGGAATGCGGGCTGGCGGAGATCGCCTACGAGATGAACCGCCATCTGCACGACACGCTTCCCACCGGATTCTTCGTCGCCGCGGTGCTGGCCAGGCTGGACCTGGCGGCACGGACGGCGGAGGTGTGGAACGGCGGACTGCCGTGCAGCTTCCTCGTCGGGGCACGGCGCGACGTCCGCGAGTTCCAGTCCACCAACTTGCCGCTGGGCATCGTCGCGCCGGTGGAGTTCACTCCCGGCGTGCAGCGCCAGGGCTGGGCCCCGGGTAGCCGGCTGGTCGTCTACACGGACGGCCTGACGGAGGCCTGCAACGCCGCCGGCGAGCAGTTCGGCAGACTGCGCCTGCTCGCGCTGCTGCGGGAGGGCGCGGATGCGGAGCTCCTCGCACGCATCGTCTCTGCCCACGCCGCCCATCTGGACGGAGCCACCCCCGTTGATGACGTGACCATCATGGTGGCCACCCTGCCCTGAGGCGGCGTTCGGCGCGGGCGCACGGCCGCTGGTAGTGCCGGCGACGGCGCCTTCCTCGGGTCTCCGCGGCGTGCCGGCGTCATGCCGCATCCGACAGGCGGCCCCAGGCGTCGAGCGCCTGCCGCACCCGCTCGAACTCCGCCCGCAGTTGCTGCGTGCGACCGCCGTCGGCGGGGACCTCGCCGGCCTTTGCCATCGCATCGAGTTCTTTCGCCAGTGCGCACAGAACGGTCGCTCCCAGGCTGGCGCTCGTGGACTTCAACGTGTGGGCCGCGCGGTGCAGCTGCGCCGCATCGCCGGCGAGTGTGGCCGTCTCGATCTGCGTCAGCAATCCGGCGGTGTCGGCGAGGAAGGTCTGCACCAGCTCCGGCAGGCCGTCGCCCATCAACTGGCGCAGGCTCTCCAGGGCGCTGAGGTCCAGCGCGGCGGCGGACGCCGAGTGCGCCGCCACGCCATCGTCGAGGCGCGCCGTGCCGGTATCACCGCAGCCGTCGCATCCGTTCATGTCGGCAGTTCGCAGCCATTTGCGGAGTACCTTCTCCAGCGCCTCGCTGGTGACGGGCTTCGACAGATAGTCATCCATGCCCGCCGCCAGGCAGTGTTCACGGTCGCCTTCCATGGCATGAGCGGTCATCGCGACGATAGGCAACCGCGCGGCGCCCGATTCCTGCTCGCGCCGGCGGATCCGTCGAGTCGCCTCGTAGCCGTCCATCTCCGGCATCTGGCAGTCCATGAGAACGAGGTCGTAGCGCGTCGCGGCCGTCGCCGCCAGCGCCTCCGCGCCGTTGCTGGCGATGTCGGGCGTGATGCCGCAGCGTTGCAACAGGCCGGCCGCGACGCGCCGGTTGACCTCGTTGTCCTCCACCAACAACACCCTGCCGCTCAATTGCCTGCACTGACGGACCGCGGGGCCCCCCGGGCACTCGGGTTTCCGGTCGGAGAGGGCCTCTGCAATGGCGTCGTGGAGCACCGATTGCCGCACCGGCTTGAGCAGGATCCGGGCTATGCAGCGGCGCTGCTCGGGATCGCCGGGCGTGTCGCTGGAGCTCAGCATGATGATCGGCAGATGCGCGAGCATCGGATCTCCCTTGATGGCGCGGGCCAGCTGGTAGCCGTCCATGCCCGGCATGTGCGCGTCGAGTATGACGACCGTGCACGGCGAGGGGCTCGCGGCAGAGGCCTGCAGCCTCAGGAGCGCCTGCTCGCCGCTCTCCGCGCATTCGTGGCCGATGCCCCAGGAATCGAGATAGTGGCCGATCACCTGCAGGTTGGTCGCGTTGTCGTCCACGATCAGCGCCCGGACGTTCTGCATCGCCAACGGGGCCTCGGCCGCCGCTGCCAGGTGCTGGTCACCGAGCGGAAGACGCAGCCGCACGCGGAAGGTACTGCCTTGGCCGGGGACGCTGTCCACGTCGATTCTGCCCGACATCTTCTCCGCCAGCATCCGGCAGATGGCCAGTCCGAGACCCGTGCCGCCGAACCGGCGGGTGGTCGATCCGTCGGCCTGTGTGAAGGGCTGGAAGAGCTTGGCCCGCACTTCCTCGGTCATGCCGATGCCGGTGTCCTGCACTTCGATCGTGAGGTTCGCGGCGGCGTGCGCATCCAGTGCCCCCGTGATGCGCAGCGAGACCTCGCCTTGTTCGGTGAACTTGATGGCGTTGCCCAGCAGGTTCAGCAATATCTGGCGTATTCTCGTCGGGTCGCCCCGGTAGACCCGTGGCAGCTGGGGGGCGATGTAGCAGTTTACGTCCAGGGATTTCTTTTGCGCCGGCTTGGCCAGCAGCGTGCAGACGTCCTCGGCGAGCCGACGCAGGTCGAAATCGATGCTCTCCAACTCCAGGCGCCCGGCCTCGATCTTCGAGAGGTCCAGAATGTCGTTGAGGATCTCCAGCAACGCCGAGGCGGAGCCGTGCGCCGTCTCGACGAACTCGCTCTGCTCGTGGTTCAGCGGCGTGTCGCGCAGGAGGTCGAGCATGCCGAGTACTCCGTTCATCGGAGTGCGGATCTCGTGGCTCATGTTGGCGAGGAACTGGCTCTTGGTGCGGGTCGCCGCCAGCGCGGCATCGCGGGCGGCAAGCAGCTCCTCCTCGAGGTGCTTCTGGGCAGTGAGATCGTGCAGGGTTTCGATCACGGCTGCGATCGAGCCGTCGGCGTTGAAGAGCGGCCCGGCCGCGATGGAGAGATACAGACGCCTCCCCGTCGCCAGCGTGCACCAGTTCTCCGCCGTCATGCCGCCGGGCACCGAGGCCAGATCGCCGACCGTGGCGTAATGCCGGCACGCCAGCTCGGGCTTGCCTGCGAAGACGATGTCGGCGAGCGTCGGGCGGTCCTCGCCGTAGAAGGCGCGGGCGTGCAGCCGCGTGCCGACCACGTCCGCGGCCTTCACCCCCGTCATCTCCTCCAGCGACCGGTTCCAGATGCTGACGCGGCCCTCCGCATCGAGGACGAACGTGGGGGTCACGAGGCGCTGCACGAGCGCCAGCGCGAACTCCTTCTCACGCCTGACCGCCTGGGCGGCCTGCTCGCGCTCCGTGACGTCGCGCTGCACGGCGACATAGGCGAGGCTGCCGTCCTTTGCCGGGATGGGCGTGACCGTGCTCTCCGCCCACCGCAGGGCGGCGGATCCCGCGTCGCCCGTCGTTCCCCGCCCTGCGCCCCTGGGCCGGTAGCGCACGCGGCCGCGCCAGGGTTGGCCGCGTCGCAGCGCAGCCCACATCGGACCGTAGTCCGCCTCGCTGTCGCCGTAGACCTGGCTGGGCAGCAGACCGGCCGCCTCCTGCCGCGTCCATCCGGTCATGGCCGTGAACGCCTCGTTGACGTACCGGATCCGGCCATCCTCGTCGGCGATCAGAACCGCATCGGCGCTGGCTTCCACCGCCGTGGCGAGCTGCCGGAGCTTCTGCTCCGAGGCCTGCTGTTCGGTGCAGTCGGCAAGGACGGCGAGGAACAGGTGCTGGCCCTCGGAGCGCAGTTCGGAGATCGACAGCCAGGCCGGGAACTCGGCGCCGTCCTTCTTGCGGGCCGTCACGATGCGCCCGATCCTCCCCACGCCGTGCCCGCCGCCTTGCGGATCGTCGGCGATGCGGGCCTCGTCCATCAGGCGTTCCGCATCGGGCATCAGCAGGCCGACGTCTCGACCCAGGATCGCCTCGACCGAGTAGCCGAAAAGTCGCTGCGCCGCCCGGTTGAAAGAGCGCACCGTGCGATCGCTGTCGATCGTGATGAACGGGTCCGGCAGTCCCTCCACGACGGCGGTCGCATACAGGGCCAGTTGCCGTTGCGCGGACCACAGGGACCGCGCGGTCAGGCGCCAGATGAGCGGCCCGGCCGCCGCCGCCAGCAGCAGAGGGTCGAGGACGTTCTCCCAGGGCGCGGGCACATTCCAGCCAACGATGGCGAGGTAGTCCAGGGCCTGCATGATCAGGAACTCGACGACCGCCACCACCAGTATCGTGTGGGTGAGCGTACGCAGGAGCGTCGGCCCGTAGGCCCCGAATCTGTCTTTTCCGCGCTTCATGCCTCATTCCGGTTGGATTTGGAGGCGGCCTGCATTTCCGGCCTCGGCAGCAGCATGGGTACGGCCGCGCGCCGGGTGCGCACGGATCCCACGCGTTTATCGGCGGAATGCCCGCCGGGCTTTACCGTGGAGTCCTTGCGAAATGAAATGACGCATACCGGAACGTGAGTGGCGGATCACGTGTTCGGAGGAGGTACTCGAGGAGCCGGACCCGGGAGCCGGCGGTACGACCGCCCCCGGGGAGCCCCCCGCGGATGACCGGGAAGACCCCGGGAGCCGCTGTTGGCACTTCATTATCGAGCGTGCGTGCTCCGAGCCCTGTTGACGGTGAAGGCCGTGGCATGCAGGAGGGGAGTCCGTGCAGGTGAGACCGACCGGCCCAGCGCAGCGGCGCCGAACTCGGTCGCGGCGGAGCGGGCGGGCGCCAGCGGCCGGACCGACATCGCCAACCGGTCTCCGCCGGTGCGGGTCATGGCCACACGACTTTCATCACCGATCACTGAGGCTGCCTTCAGCGCCTCGATGAGCGCTGCACAGGCGTCGCCGCACTCCTTGCACACATCGTGGTTGTCTTCGTGCATGCGGCATTCCTTCGCGCAGTCATCGCGGACGGCCACGCATACCTCGCCGAGCGCCTTCGCATGACCCGCCCCGGAGGTGGGACGTATTCAGGAAGCGGGGGCGGATCGGGACGACCGCTTCGCACCACAGGCCGTCAAATCGCAGGGGGCACGTACATCGGCCTCTAACGTTCTGATCAGGCGCTGGTGTTGGTTTTACGCTATAAATAAATGCGGGGTGGCGCGCGGGCGGCCGTCACGTGCGGGCAAGGGAAACAGGGGCAGCCCCACTTGTCGGCGTATTCGCACTGAGAGGG
The DNA here is from genome assembly GCA_964614765.1 of uncultured Gammaproteobacteria bacterium. Lineage (GTDB taxonomy): Bacteria > Pseudomonadota > Gammaproteobacteria > JAJPIJ01 > JAJPIJ01 > JAJVHZ01. The sequence goes on along the minus strand of CAZTPK010000048.1, from coordinate 2,568 downwards.
TCACTACGGATGGACCTTCAACCGAGTCGGGTAACGACGTCATCGATCGGCGCGGTGGCCGAGCAACTCTCGCGTATTCTCGAGAGTCCCCTCTTCGCGCTGTCGGCCCGACGCTCGCGATTCCTGCGCTATATCGTCGAGGAGACGCTGGCGGGACGTGGCGGCCAGCTCAAGGGCCACAGCATTGCAGTGGAAGTCTTCGACCGGCCCCCGGGGTTTGATCCCAACGTCGATCCGCTGGTGCGGGTCGAGGCCGGCCGGCTGCGCGACAAGCTGCGCGTGTATTACGCCGACGCGGGGCGCGACGACCCGGTCATCATAGAGCTGCCCAAGGGCACGTACGAGCCGGTATTCACGCTGCGCTCTGCTGAGCAGGCGGTGCAGCCCGCCTACGGCGGGGCAGCCCCCGAAGTCCGCGCAGAATCCGCCGCATTGGCGGGTGTTGGCAGCGACGCCTGGTGTGAGACAAGGCAGTCGAGCGTCGAATCGGTGGCCGGCAGCGAGCAACTCTACCGCCAGATCCTCGCTCGGGACTCCACGCCACGACGGGAAGTCGCGCCAGACCCGCTCAAGGCGATAGTGCTGCCGAGGCGGTCTTCCATTGCGGTGCTGGCCTTCGACAACCTGAGCAGCGGTCCGGAGCAGGAGTATCTGGGTGACGGTATCGCCGAGGACCTCATCACGGCCCTGTCGCACCTGCGCGGCCTGCTGGTCATCGCCCGCCACTCCAGCTTCCGCTACAAGGGCAAGACGTTGGACGTCCGCCAGATTGGCGAGGACCTCGGCGTGCGCCACGTGCTCGAGGGCAGCGTGCGGAGAGTGGGCGACCAGTTGCGGATCACGGCTCAATTGGTGGACGCGCAGACACGGGATCATGTCTGGGCCGAGCGGTTCGATCGCCCGGGGCGGGACCTGTTCGCGGTACAGGACGAGATCGTGGGGAAGATCGTGGCGGAGCTGGATCTGAATCTTGCCGACGGCGAGGAGGCGCGCGCCTGGCGCTCCACCACAATGAATGCCAGGGCCTATGAACTGTTTTTGCGCGCGCGTGATCTGGGTTTGCTGCACACGCGGGAGGCTCTTTATCAGGCCGTCGAGCTCACCGAACAGGCGCTCAAGCGCGATCCGGACTTTGCAGCGGCCTGGGTCTGGCAGGGGTGGAATCACGACACCATCGCGTGGTCCGGCTGGAGTGACTCGGCAGCGGAATGCTGGGAGAAGGCGATCGGTTGCGCCGAGCGGGCTCTGGCGCTGCGCGCCTCGGCGGCCGATGCGCACGCGCTCATGGGCGAGATACACATCCTGTACAAGGGAGACTTCGAGGCCGGCATCCGCGAGTTCGAGACCGCCGTCGCGATCGATGCCAACTGCGCCAAGGCATATGCCTTCTTGGCTGGTTACTTGCCCTGTGTGGGAAGGTCGGCGGAGGCGATGGCGGCAGTCCAGAAGGCTTGGCGGATCAATCCTTATCCGGACGACTGGTATCTTTGGGGCGCGGGCTCGGCATACTGGGGTATCGGGCGTTGTGACGAGGCCATTGCCATCTGGGAGGAATGCGCCAGGCGGCTGCCGGATTTCATTGCTGTCCGCATCGACCTGACCATCAGCTACATGAGAGTTGGTCGCGAACAGAAGGCCCGCGCCCAGGCTGCGGAGGTGCTCCGGGTCGATCCGAGGTTTTCCCTCCGTGGCTGGGTTGGCCGCATCTACCGCGAGTCCGACGTCGCTCTGCTGCGCAAAGCCGGTCTGCCGGGATAATCGTCGGCAGTCAATGACCCGATGAAATTGGCCTTGCCGATGTTCGACTGCGGTGTCGCCGTAAAGCGGAGCTGGAAAGCAACGACGCGATTGCGCAGCAGGTAATAAGCAGCAGGTAATAAGAGGGCAGTTTCACGTCGCGGGCGTCTACGCGGCGGGTGCTTTGCAGCACCGGCCTGTATCACCCGCTAATCTACTCTCCTCGCCAGCCGCCAACTGTGATAGGCTGACTTATTGATCAATGCGTTACGAGAGTGGGGAGGATGGTGCCGAGGAGAGGACTCGAACCTCCACGGGTCGCCCCGCTAGTACCTGAAACTAGTGCGTCTACCAATTCCGCCACCTCGGCGTGGAGCCGGGCAATTTATCCAGCCAAGTATCCCTTGTCAATGAGCCGAAAAAGAAACCAACGCTGGTCCAACGATCCCCAGGCGGAGCGCGAAGCCGCCCGCTACGAGCGCCCGATCCCCAGCCGGGAGTTCATCCAGAAGTTCCTCGAGGAGGCGGGCGTGCCGCGCGATGCCGAGCAGATCGCGCGCGGCCTGGGCGTCACCGAGGAGGACGACAAGCTCGCCCTTTCGCGTCGGCTCGATGCCATGGAGCGCGACGGGCAGCTGGTGCGCAACCGGCGCGGCGGCTACGGCCTGGTCGACAAGATGGACCTCATCCGCGGCCGCATCGTCGGTCACCCCGACGGCTTCGGCTTCCTCATTCGCGACGATGGCGGCGACGACGTGTTCCTCTCCGCGCGCGAGATGCGCTGCGCGCTGCACGGCGATCGCGCCCTGGTGCGGCTGCGCGGTCAGGATC
>CAZTPK010000047.1:0-9251 GCA_964614765.1 uncultured Gammaproteobacteria bacterium | reverse complement strand
TCTACGACGATCTCACAAAGCAGGCCTGGGCCTACCGCCAGGTGTCCCTGCTGCTGCGCCGCCCCCCGGGCCGCGAGGCGTACCCCGGCGACGTGTTCTACCTGCACTCCCGCCTGCTGGAGCGTGCCGCGCGCGTCAACGAGGAGTACGTGGAGCGCTTCACCAAGGGCGCGGTCAAGGGCAAGACCGGGTCGCTCACGGCATTGCCGGTCATCGAGACGCAGGCCGGCGACGTCTCCGCGTTCGTGCCGACCAACGTCATCTCGATCACCGACGGCCAGATCTTCCTCGAGACGGATCTGTTCAACGCCGGTGTACGGCCCGCCATCAACGCCGGCATATCGGTCTCGCGCGTCGGCGGCGCGGCGCAGACCAAGGCGATCAAGAAGCTCTCCGGCGGCATCCGCACCGACCTGGCGCAGTATCGCGAGCTGGCGGCCTTCGCCCAGTTCGCCTCCGATCTCGACGACGCCACCCGCAGGCAGCTGGAGCGGGGCCGCCGCGTGATGGAGCTGCTGAAGCAGCCGCAATACCAGCCGCAGCAGGTGTGGCAGCAGGCTTCGCTCCTGTTCGCCGTCAACAACGGGTATCTCGACGACGTCGACGTGAAGAACATTCCGGCTTTCGAGAAGGGACTCCTGGATCACCTGAAGACAAAGCAGTCGGCCCTGGTCCAGCGCATCGAGGACAGCAAGGAGGTCACGAAGGACGACGAGACCGCGCTGCACGAAGCCATAAAGCAGTTCAAGCAGTCGGGCGTGCTCTGAGGCGCGCACACGCGCTGCTCATTCAACTGCTGACGGAAGACACCCATGGCGGGAACGAAAGAGATCCGGACCAAGATCAAGAGCGTGCAGAACACGCGCAAGATCACCAAGGCGATGGAGATGGTCGCCGCGTCCAAGATGCGCAGGGCGCAGGACCGCATGCGGGCCTCGCGTCCGTACGCGGACAAGGTGCGCAACATCGCCGCGCACATGGGCGGCGCGAATCCCGAATACAGGCATCCATTCCTGATCAAGCGGGAAACGGTCAGGAACGCCGGCCTCATCCTGGTGACTACGGACAAGGGTCTGTGCGGCGGGCTCAATACCAACGTGCTCAGGGCCGTGACCCTGAGGCTGAAGGATCTGGATGCCGCGGGCATCGGCGTCCGTTGCACCGCCATCGGCAGCAAGGGCCTGCAGTTCTTCACCCGCATCGGCGCGAATCTCGTTTCGCAGGCCGTGCACCTGGGCGACAGGCCGCAGATGGATAAGCTCATCGGTGCGATCAAGGCCCAGCTCGATGCCTATACCAACGGCGAGGTGGACGCGGTCTACCTGGCATACTCCCGCTTCATCAACACCATGAAGCAGGAGCCGGTGATCGAGCAATTGCTGCCGCTGGCCGCAGAGCGCCTGACGCAGAGCGATGCGGAAAAGCGGGCCTACGGGTGGGATTACATCTACGAGCCGGGCGCAAAGGAAGTCGTCGACGAGTTGCTGGTCCGCTACGTCGAGGCCTTGGTCTACCAGGCAGTCGCGGAGAACATGGCCTCGGAGCAGTCCGCGCGCATGGTGGCGATGAAGGCCGCCTCCGACAACGCCAAGAACGTCATCGGTGAGCTGCAGCTCGTCTACAACAAGACGCGCCAGGCCGCGATCACCAAGGAGCTCGCCGAGATCGTCGGCGGCGCGGCGGCGGTTTAACCGGAATTCGATTCGAACAGTCAAGACAGGTATTTTCGAGGACACGACCATGAGTAGCGGAACTATCGTTCAGTGCATCGGCGCGGTGGTGGACATCCAGTTCCCCCGCGAGCAAATGCCGAAGGTCTACGACGCGCTGGTGCTGGAGACGAGCACCGAGGCGACGTTCGCCGAAGAGGGCCTGACGTTCGAAGTCGAGCAGCAGCTGGGCGACGGCGTGGTCCGCTGCATTGCCCTCGGCTCCTCCGACGGCCTGCGTCGCGGCATGAAGGTGAGGGGCACGGGCGCCCCGATCTCCGTGCCGGTCGGAACCGGAACGCTGGGCCGCATCATGGACGTGCTGGGCCGCCCCATCGACGAGGCGGGCCCCATCAAGAGCGAGGAGAAGCGCGCGATCCACCAGGAGGCGCCGCAGTTCAAGGACCTGTCTCCCTCGGTAGACCTGCTCGAAACGGGCATCAAGGTCATCGACCTCATCTGCCCGTTCGCGAAAGGCGGCAAGGTCGGCCTGTTCGGTGGCGCCGGGGTCGGCAAGACCGTGAACATGATGGAGCTCATCAACAATATCGCGAAGAGCTACGGCGGTTATTCGGTGTTCGCCGGGGTGGGCGAGCGCACCCGCGAGGGCAACGACTTCTATCACGAAATGCAGGAGTCGAAGGTGCTCGACAAGGTGGCGATGGTGTTCGGGCAGATGAACGAGCCGCCCGGGAACCGCCTGCGCGTGGCGCTGACCGGTCTGACGATGGCCGAGAAGTTCCGCGACGAGGGCCGGGACATCCTGCTGTTCATCGACAACATCTACCGCTACACCCTCGCCGGCACCGAGGTCTCGGCGCTGCTGGGCCGCATGCCCTCCGCCGTGGGTTACCAGCCGACGCTGGCCGAGGAGATGGGCAAGCTGCAGGAGCGCATCACTTCCACCAAGGTGGGCTCCATCACCTCGATCCAGGCGGTGTACGTGCCCGCCGACGACCTGACCGACCCGTCCCCGGCCACGACCTTCCTGCACCTGGACTCCACCGTGGTGCTCTCCCGCGACATTGCCGCCCTCGGCATCTACCCCGCCGTGGACCCGCTGGACTCCACCAGCCGCCAGCTCGACCCCCAGGTCGTGGGCGAGGAGCACTATGGCGTCGCCCGCCGCGTGCAGGCCACCCTGCAGCGCTACAAGGAGCTGCGCGACATCATCGCCATCCTGGGCATGGACGAGCTGTCGCCGGAGGACAAGCTGGCGGTGGCGCGTGCGCGCAAGATCCAACGCTTCCTGTCGCAGCCGTTCAACGTCGCCGAGGTGTTCACCGGCTCGCCCGGCAAGATCGTGCCGCTGAAGGAGACCATCCGAGGCTTCAAGATGATCACCGACGGGGAGCTCGATCACCTGCCGGAGCAGGCGTTCTACATGGTCGGCGGCATCGACGAGGCCATCGAGAAGGCGAAGAAGCTGCAGTAAGGCGGATACACGTGAGCGGATACGGGCGAGCCGCGAGGCGGTCGATCCGGAACCGCGAATCACGAGCCGCCGGCAGCCGGTCACCAGAGACGGATTGATAGCAATGGCGAACAAGATGCTAGTCGATGTGGTGAGTGCCGAGGAGTCGATCTTCTCCGGGGAGGCGACCTTCGTCGTGCTGCCGGGCGAAGCCGGCGAGCTCGGCATAATGCCGCGCCACGCTCCGCTCATCACCCGCATCCGGCCGGGCGCCGTGGAGATCACGCGCGCGGATAACGACGAGAAGGAGCTCGTGTTCGTCGCCGGCGGCATACTGGAGGTGCAGCCGAACCACGTCACCGTGCTGGCCGATACCGCAATACGCGGGCGGGATCTCGACGAGGCCAAGGCCCAGGAGGCCATCAGGGCGGCCGAGGACGCCAAGCGCAACGCCAAGGACCAGCAGGAGGTTGCCTCGGTGGAGGCGGAGCTGGCCACGCTCGCCGCGCAGCTCGCGGCAATACGGCGTCTGCGCCGCGTTTAGCCGATCCCCCCCGCGCGGGGCTGCCCCGGCGCGTCGCATTTCACATCCCGCTTCTCCCGCCGCCTCACCTCCCTGCCTCGGAAGCGGCGGCTTCGGTATCATCTGATCTCCTTCGTATCCCCATACCGCCAAACCGCAGGGAGATTTCATGGCACTGAGCGTCATCATCCTCGCCGCGGGCCAGGGCACCCGCATGAAATCGCGGCTTCCCAAGGTCCTGCATCCACTGGCCGACCGCCCGATGCTGGAGCACGTATACGCGGCGACCGAGCGGTTCCCCGCCGCGGAGGTGCACATCGTCTACGGACACGGCGGCGAGCGGGTGCGCGAGGCGCTCGGTCACCTGAAGGCCAGGTGGGTGGAGCAGGCCCGCCAGCTCGGCACCGGCCATGCGGTGATGCAGGCCATGCCGTCGGTCAAGCCCGCGAGCACCGCCCTGATACTGTACGGCGACGTGCCGCTCATTACCCACGCGACGCTGCAGCGGCTCGTGGACGCGGCCGGACGCAGTGATCTGGCGCTGCTGACGGTCAGGCTCGAGGACCCCACCGGGTACGGCCGCATCGTGCGAGACAGTCACGGCAACGTGCAGCGCATCGTCGAGCAGAAGGATGCCAGCGAGTCCGAGCAGGCCATCCACGAGGTCAATACCGGCATGATGGCGGTGAATGCCAAGCTGCTGCGCGGATGGGTGGACCGCCTGAGCAACAGCAATGCGCAAAAGGAGTACTACCTCACGGATGTCATCGAGATGGCGGTGGCGGACAAGGTGCGCATAAACACCGTATCGCCGGAATCGCCGTTCGAAGTGATGGGCGTGAACGATCGCGCGCAGCTCGCCGAGCTGGAGCGCCACTATCAGTTCGGGAGGGCTCAACAACTGATGCGGCAGGGTGTCACGCTGCACGACCCCACGCGATTCGATCTGCGCGGGGAACTGGAGGTCGGCCAGGACGTCACCATCGACGTCAACGTCGTCATAGAGGGACGCGTGAAGCTCGGCAACCGCGTCAGCGTCGGGCCGAACAACGTGCTGCGCAACGTCTCGATAGGCGATGACGTCACTATTCTCGCCAACTGCGTCGTCGAGGACGCCACCGCCGGCGACGGCGCCCGCCTCGGACCCTTCGCCCGCATTCGCCCCGATACTGTACTGGGGGCGGACGTGCACGTCGGCAACTTCGTCGAAGTGAAGAAATCGGTCATCGCGCGGGGGAGCAAGCTCAATCACCTGAGCTACATCGGCGATGCCGAGATAGGGAGCAACACGAACATCGGGGCAGGCACCATTACCTGCAATTACGACGGCGCTCATAAGCACAAGACCATCATCGGCGATGACGTCTTCATCGGCTCGGACTGTCAGCTCGTGGCGCCAGTGAGAGTGGGCGATGGGGCGACGCTTGGCGCGGGCACGACACTGGCCAAGGATGCCCCCGCCGGCAAGCTCACGATCAGCAGGGTGCGGCAGCAGGTCGTCGACAACTGGCAGCGGCCGCGAAAGAAGAAATAGGAGACCGGTAATCGCACCCCCGTGGGGTGCGAAAACGAGGGGAAGCGGTGATCCGCGTCGGTTACTTCCAGTTTCGTCCGCTGTTCGGCAAGGTCGAGCGCAATCTCAATCGCGCGCTCGCCGCGCTCTCCGACGTGCGCGCCGATATCGTCGTCCTGCCGGAGCTGCCGTTCACCGGTTACCATTTCGCAGGCCGCGACGAGGTGATGGCGCTGGCGGAGGATCCCGCACGCTCGCCGACCGTGGATGCCCTGGCCAGGCTGTGCCGGCAGCGCGATCTCTACCTCGTAACCGGCTTCGCCGAGCGCAAGCACGACAAGGCGTACAACAGCTCGCTGCTCATCGGCCCGCGGGGCCTGCTGCACACCTATCGCAAGCTGCATCTGTTCAGCGCCGAGAAGGACTATTTCGACGCCGGCGACATCCCGCTGTCGGTGCAGGAGCTGCGCGGCGTGAAGATTGGGATGATGGTGTGTTTCGATTGGGCGTTTCCCGAGGTGGCCCGGACGCTGGCCCTGCAGGGAGCCGACATACTGTGTCATCCCGCGAACCTGGTGCTCGGGTTCTGCCAGCAGACGATGCTCACGCGCTGCCTGGAGAACCGGGTTTATGCGGTCACCGCGAACCGCCACGGACCGGACCGGCGCCCGCACGGGGAGTTGAAGTTCACTGGCCGCAGCCAGGTCGTGGCGCCCGGGGGACTGCTGTTGCAGAGGGCGCCGGCGCGGCGCGATCAGCTGCACGTCATCGAGATCGATCCGGCCCTCGCCCGCAACAAGGCGATTACCGCGCGCAATGATCTCTTCGCGGACCGCCGTCCACAGTTCTATGGCGAGCTCGGCCGCTAGCGCCGGGCGATTGGCCCGATTCAACGACAGGAGAACCTCATGACCTTCACTACAGCGGACCTGTACGATGCGCACGAGAACGATGTACAGGTGGCCGAGCCACTGTTCCGGAACTACGGTGGCGCCGGTCGCTTCTGCGGCCCGATCGCGACGCTGAAACTGCACGAGGACAATTCGCTGGTTCGCACCGCCCTGGAAGAGCCCGGCAACGGCCGGGTACTGGTGATAGATGGGGGCGGCTCTCTTCGCTGCGCCCTGGTCGGAGATCAGCTCGCGATGCTGGCGAAGCGGAACGGCTGGAACGGCATCGTCGTGAACGGCTGCATTCGCGACTCCGTCGAGATCGGCAGGATGGACATCGGCGTCAAGGCGCTCAACACCAACCCCAGGAAGAGCGTGAAGAAGGGCGCCGGCGATCGCGACATTCCGGTCGTCTTTGCCGGCGTGGCATTCCGCCCGGGCGATTTCGTCTACGCCGACGAGGACGGTCTGTTGGTCTGCGCTCGGCGTCTGGACTGACAGTGCCTTCGCTGCAGGCGCGACCGGGCGACGTTGCGGTCTCGCCATGGATGCGGCCCAATGACGGGAGGTGCAGACCGCGCCGCGTTCCGTCCGCCTCCGCACCGCGAAGGAAGGGCCGCGGTGGATATGGCCGGCGCGCGATTCGAGCAACCTGGCTGGTCGCGAGGTGGGTCGCCCGGGATTCGCGGCCCGTCGGTGCCTAGGAACGCGCGCCGGCGCTGTTGTTCGGGTTCCTGCTCCTGCTGCCATTCCCTCCCAATCGGGACGACGAGCCTGTGGTGCAGCGCTCGACCGCCAACGGCATCGCGGCTCTCCGGCCGCGCCAGGCCCTGCGATCCAGCGGCCGTCGCCGTCGGGACGCGCGCGCTTGCGCCGCCTGGAAACCGACGATCCGGAAAGGCTGGTGACAGGACGGCGGCTACATATAGAATCCGCGAATGGCCGAGACATTCAAAGTCGCTTGCATCCAGAACTGCGCGGAGAACGATCTCGAGCGCAATCTCGAGGAGACCACGAAGCTGACCCGTGCCGCGGAGAACGCCGGAGCCCGGCTCATTTGTCTGCCGGAATATTTTGCCTACATGGCACCCAGCGACCAGGAACTGCTGCGCGTGGCGCCGACCGAAGATGCGCATCCCGCGCTGTCGGTGTTCAAGGATCTCGCCCGCGAACTGCACGTGTGGCTACTGCTGGGCTCGCTGGCGATACGCGTTCCCTCCGGCCGGGTCAACAACCGCTCCTACCTGATCGATGCCGACGGTCGCGTCGCGGCGAGCTACAACAAGGTCCATCTGTTCGACGTGACCCTGAAGGGCGGGGAGAGTTATTCGGAGTCCTCGGCGGTGGAGCCCGGTTCCCAGGCGGTGGTGGCGCAGACGCCGTGGGGAAAGCTGGGCATGAGCATCTGCTACGATGTCCGGTTCGCGTACCTGTACCGCCTCCTGGCCCAGTCCGGCGCATCGTATCTGACGGTGCCGGCGGCGTTCACGCGCACCACTGGACAGGCGCACTGGCATGTGCTGGTCCGCGCGCGGGCGATCGAAACCGGCAGTTTCGTCTTTGCGCCCGGCCAGTGCGGTCGTCGGTCTTGGGGGCGGGCGACCTTCGGACACTCGCTGATTGTCGATCCCTGGGGGACGGTGCTCGCCGAAGGCTCCGAGGCCCCGGGGTTCATCGTGGCGGATATCGACCCGTCGCGCGTAGAGGACGCCCGCCAGATGATCCCTGCCTTGAACCACGATCGGCCATTGCGTCCCCCCGCCTGACGGCCGCGGGCTTCACGGTTCGTCCTGCCTTTCTGACCGCGGTCGTTCGGCGGCGCGGCAGACAACCGGAGTGCGTACCAAAGTGATGGGGCTGTGAAGGTGGAGTGGCAGCCACGCTACGACTTTGGTGGCCGTGCCGCGGGGCCGTACTGGGGACGCACGCAGAGGGAGGCCCCAAGAAAGCCCTGAATAAGTCCATCCTGGATTTCTCAGGGCACGGTTGGCAGGCAGTGTGATGCTTGCCGACCTTCATTTTCAATGGCCTGCGGCCATCGATGATGACGGTGCATCCATGCACCGCGGCAACCCCTGCCTGTTGCAGAGCTATCCTAAGTGTCTAATCGGGAAAGGATCCGGGGCCGTGACACCATTGCGGCACCGGAGGTTCAGTCTTTATTCAGCGCGTGCTGTTAGCATCCCGCGCGATGATTTCCGAACTACTACTCCTGGCCGGTCTGCAGGCGCAGCCTGCGGACGTGGACGCCTTTGTCCGCCAGATCTCTCGCCCTCCGTTGGTCATCGCCCAGGCGGCCGTCAGCCCGGATCAGGCCGCGGCCATGGCACGGAAGCGCACGGGCGGGCGGGTGCTCGGCGTCGACTGGGGAGACAACGGCGGACAGCCGGTCTACATGGTGAGGGTGCTGATGCCCGACGGCAGCATCCGCGTGGTCGCCATCCCCGCCAGCGGCAAGTAAGCGAGCAAAGCGAGCGAGAGAACCATGCGCGTACTGCTGATTGAGGATGAGGCGCCATTGCGCGAGCAGGTCGCCGCCCACCTGCGCGAGCAGAAATATGCGGTCGACACGGCGGCGAGCGGCAACGACGGCCTTCACTTCGGCAACGAATACCCGGTCGACGTGGCGATCGTGGACCTCGGACTGCCTGACATATCAGGCATGGACGTGATCAAGAAGTGGCGCGAGGCCGGTCGTTCCTTCCCGGTATTGATCCTGACCGCCCGCAGCAGCTGGCAGGACAAGGTGCAAGGCCTGGAGACCGGCGCGGACGACTACCTTGTCAAGCCGTTCCACATGGAGGAGCTGACGGCGCGCGTGCGCGCCCTCGTTCGCCGCGCGAGCGGTTGGACGGAATCGGTGCTGCATTGCGGCGCGATCGCGCTGGACACTGCCTCGCAGCAGGTGACGGTCAACGGGCGCGAGGTGAACCTCACCGCGTTCGAATACAAGGTACTCGAGCACCTCATGCTGCATGCCGGGGAGGTGATTTCCAAGTCGGAGCTCTCCGAGCACATGTACGAGGAGGACATGGATCGCGACTCCAACGTGCTCGAGGTCATCATCGGTAGATTGCGCAAGAAGCTCGACCCCGACAAGACGCTCAATCCGATTGAAACGCTGCGCGGGCGCGGCTACCTGCTGAGGCTCGAACAGCCCTAGAAACTCGGCTATAAAGGCGGGCAATGCGCTCGCTCAACG